>WALA01000046.1 GCA_015523085.1 Candidatus Aenigmatarchaeota archaeon | reverse complement strand
GCCATAAATCTGATGATATCGAACAGATTTCACCAGTTGCCGGTTGTGGACGGTGAATTCGAGGGCATAGTCAACTTGAAGGACATTGCATTGTCAAACATGGACGCGGAAAAGACGAAGGTTTCGAAGTTCGTTGTCCGTGTTCCCACGCTCGTCCCAGGTGAAGGCATCCTCGAAGCAGCGGAGAAGATACTCAACAGCGGTATGAGGGCGCTTCCTGTGTTGAAGGGCGGAAAGCTGTACGGCATCCTCTCTGAGTCCGACATAATCAAAACTGCAGAGGGCATAAATGTCAATGACATAATAAGCCGCCCCGTGATTACGATAAGCAAAGACGACACCATAGGCAAGGCAAGAAAAATACTCAAGAATGAAAACATATCGCGCCTTCCAGTTGTCGATGATGGAAAGGTTGTCGGCATAGTGTCTGACATGGACATGGCGAAGACACTCATAAAGAGCGAGCGCGAGATGTCGCCGGAAAAGGTGCCTACGATGGACCTTCCCGTGGAAACCATAATGTCAAAGGCGAACGTTGTCGAGTTCGGTGAGTCGTTTGAAAAAGTGAAAAAGCACATGGAAAGTCAGGACGAGTGCATATTTGTCAAAAACGGCGAACCGATAGGCATAATAACGGCACGCGACATTCTTGAAAAAATGATTCCGCCAAAGAAATTCGTGAAAGTCAACTTCATCAATTTTGAAGAGGTCGACGACTTTGACATGGAGAAGATAAACGACGCGCTCGAAAGATTCGTTTCAAAGATGTCGAAGATATTTGACATAGACACTATATTTCTCCACATGAAAACATACGAGGTCGATGGAAACAGGAAGAAATACTCATTGCGTGCGAGGGTGTACACAAGTGATGGTCTTTTCATAGCAAAGACAAGCGAATGGTCGGCGCTGTCGGCTGTGCAGGACATCACAGAAAAGTTGGAGAGAATAATGAAAAAGAAGCACGACAAGGAGGTCTCATAAACCCTTTCTTATTTCCTCTTTTATGTTTTCTATCTTCACGCGTCGCTGCGTGCCGTCGTCCCTGTTTCTTATTGTCACCGTGCCGTCTTCAAGTGTTTGAAAGTCAACTGTTATGCAGTAGGGTGTCCCTATCTCATCTTGGCGGGCGTATCGACGACCTATGGAGCCCGACTCATCGTAAAACGCATCGAAGTCAAACTTGAGCAAGTTGTAAACCTCACGTGCCTTTGATGAGAGCTTCTTGACGAGCGGAAACACGGCAACATCAAATGACGCTATTTTCTTCGGTATTTTTAATGTGAGCCGTTCACCTTCGGTGTATCCGATGTCCACGAGTCCGAATATGTTCCTGTCCACACCAAAGCTGAGCTCAAGAACGTGTGGTATGAATTTCTTTCCGTCGAAAAATATTTCCTGGCGTACTCCGGAAACTTTTTGATGCCCCACAAGGTCGTGGTCCGTCCTGTAATGTATTCCACCTACTTCCTTGAATTTTTCGAGGCTGTCCATGTAAAGTTCGACGTCCCAATGGTACTTGTTGTAGAACGCCTTCTCCTCGTCGCTCAATTGGCGCAACCTGAATTTCTCCTTCGGAACGCTCAAGACGTCGAGGTAAAACTGTTGAACGCGCGCCATGTGGTAAACGTAGAATTTCGGAAGGCCCATGTCCTTACAAGCGACCGTTTCAACGTCACGCCCTATGCGCTTGACTATGAGCTCATAATCCTTCACTTCATCCCACCGCGGGTGCTCGTCTATCTTTTCCGGGTCAAAGAATATCTGGAGCTCCGCTTGCGTGAATTCGCGCTGGCGCAACGTTAGTTGCCTCGGTGATATCTCGTTCCTGTACGCGCGGCCCACAATAGCGAGCCCGAGCGGAAGGCGCTTTCGCGTTAGGTTGAACTCGCGGACAAAATTTATGTAAACTCCTTGTGCCGTCTCCGGCCTCAGGAACGCCTCCTTGACGTTGAACACACCGACCTTGAGCGGGAACATCATGTTGAAGTACCTTGCCTCACTGAGCTCACCGCCGCACTTCGGGCATCTTATGTTGTGCTCCCTTATGATTTTCGTGAGCTCCTCCAAGCTCTTTCCTTCGAACGATTCATGAAGAACATTTTCTATTATCGTGTCAGCGCGCTCCACGTTTCCGCACTTTTTGCAAACGACGACCGGGTCCACGAAATTTTTCAAGTGCCCCGAAGCGACAAAAACGCCTTTCGGCATTATCGTCGACGTTTCTATCTCGTAAAAATTGTCATCGAGCGAAAGGAAGTACTTCCTCCACAAGTTCTCGAATTTCCTTTTCATGCGCGCGCCTATGTGCCCGTACTCGTATATCCCGGAAAGGCCGCCGTAAATCTCGCCGGACATGTAGAATATGCCGCGCCTCTTCGCAAGCGTTTCAATTTTATCGAGTGTAGCGTTCATATTTTAAATTTTTCCACTCAAATATTTAAATGGTGATTTTATGAGAATGAAAATTGTGTATGTGATGTTCGTTGTTTTGTCTTCTCTGTCGTTTGCGTGCAACATGAGCGCAAGCATATACCTGCCGGCAGTTCAGAAGACGAACTACGGATACAGGGGAGTCATCGCAAACGCGAACGTTCAAGTGCGTCCGGGGTCGGGACACGTCTTCGTCGACACGTTTCCGCTGACGGAAATTGACACGCAGGCGTCTGCGAGACTCGCGCGCGACGTTGCGTTCAAGCTTCTTGGCATGGATCCGAACAAGTACGATGTGTTTTACACGATAAGGTCCGACTCGCCGATAATAGGTGGCCCGTCCGCAGGCGGAGCTCTCACAGTGGCAACGATATCGGCGCTGAAATGCCTGAACGTAAGCAGGGACGTCATAATGACCGGCACGATAAATCCTGATGGTTCCATAGGTCCCGTTGGCGGGATTTTCGAAAAGGCGGGGGCAGCGGCAAGCCACGGTGCGAAGCTGTTCCTCCTTCCGAAAGGTCAGAGCGTTGTGACGGTCGAGAAGACGGAGAAGGAAAAAATCCCGTTCGGAATCCAGATAATCACGAAGCCTATGACGATAGACGTGAAGAAGTACGCAAAGGACAATTGGAACATGACCGTCTTGGAGGTCTCAAACGTAAATCAGGCACTGAAGTACATGACCGGATACGAGATAGAGGAAAAGAAAAGCAAGAAGATAGACGACACCAAGGTCAAGTACGTCATGAAAAGCGTCGCGAAGAACATGCTTTCCATAGCAAAGGAGAAGTTGGACGAAACGAGCTCCGAAATATCATCATCAAAGCTCTCACTTGATTACATATCCCAGCTGAAATCGATGTACCAAGACGCCGAGAGCGAGTACAAGAACGCAACAAAGTTTTACAACAGTGGCGACTACTACACATCGGCAAGTATCTCGTTCGGTGTGTGGATAAAGTGCTCGTACATAAGCAACATAATCAAGTACTCGGACAAGGAAGCGCTCAGGAAGAAGATAAATTCTGTAGACGATGAAATAAGAAGCGTGTACAGCACGATAAATCAGACAAAAAATGAAATAAACAGCCCGGAGGACATTGAGGTAATAACGCTTTCCGAGGAGCGCATAAGCGATGCTGAGAATTACGTTGACAAGGCGTGGAAGGACTTTTACAACGACAATTACATAGGCGCGTGCTACAACATAGCGTATGCGGAAGAGCGGGCGCGCACGGCGAGGATATGGCTAAACTTAACGAACTATTTCAACGAAAAGAGCATGACGTTCAACTTCTCGTCGCTCAAGCCAATTGCGGAAAAGAGAATCGACGATGCAAAGGCGTCCATACTTTACGCAAAGGCGATAATGGGAAGCGTAGGAAACGCGGATGAACTTTTGGACCGCGCGGAGAACGAATATGATGATGGACGATACGCTTCCGCCTTGATGAACGCCATAATGGCGAAGGCAACCGCAGACGCATTCATGGAGACGAACGGGCTTCAGGACAAAAACAAGGTAAGCGAATTCAAGATAGAGGCGGAGAACAGCATTGCAGACGCCGAAAGCAACGGATACGTTCCGCTGGTGGCGATAAACTACTACGACTACGCTAACAACTTGAACGACATTCAATCGAAACTTTTGTACTACAAGTACGCTGATGAGCTCGCATCCATAGAAGAGGATTTGACAGGCCAGCACGTTCAAAAGGAAGTCGTGATAAGAAAGGTTTCGGAAGCGCAGAAGAGCTCATCACCGCTCCCACTATACGTTGTCGCATCGCTCTTCATCGGCTTCGTCGCAGGCAGATTAACAAATAAAAATGTCAAAAAGAAGTGAAATTATGTACGTACTCACAGAAGAAGGGAAAAAATACGTCGAGAACGGACTTCCCGAGCAGGTGCTGGCAAGCATAGTCAAAGAGGGTCCAAAGAGCGTTAAGGAGCTCAGAAGCGAGGTCGAAAATTTCTCCATAGCCCTCGCGTGGGCGAAAAAGAAAGGCCTTGTGAAAATAGAAAACGGAGTTGTGAAGTTCGTCAAGGACGATGAACAAAAGGAGATCGAATACTTGAAGAACATCGAAAGCGCCCCGGAGGAAATGATCAAGCTTCTTCTCAAGAGGAACCTCATAAAGCAGGAGAAGGACGACATATTCAAGCGCGCGGAGAAGTACAAGGGAAAGGTCATAGACGATTTGAACGAGGAGATAATAAAGACAGGCGTTTGGAAGGACGTGTCGTTCAGAAAGTACAACGTCTCAATACTCGGGAAGAAGATTTACGCCGGGAAGAGACACATCATAAACCTTTACATCGAAAAGGCGAGAAAAATATTTCTCGAAATGGGATTCAAGGAGATAGACGGAACACTTGTCGAATCAAGCTTTTGGAATTTCGACGCGTTGTTCCAACCACAGGATCACCCAGCGCGTGACATGGCGGACACATTTTTCCTAAAAAAACCGAGCACGGCTGTGCTTCCGAAGGAGTTTGTGGAAAAGGTAAAGGATGTTCACGAGCACGGCGGCTACGGGTCAACCGGTTGGCGGTACTCGTGGGATGAAAGCATAGCTAAAAAAGTCATAATGCGAACGCATACGACAGCCGTGTCCGCACGCTACTTGCCGAAGTCATCACCGCCGGAAAAGGTTTTCTGCATAGGAAAGGTCTTCCGAAACGAGACAATAGATTACAAGCACCTTCCGGAATTCACGCAAATCGAGGGCATAGTCATATCGAAAGATGTCAATTTCAGGAACCTTCTTGGGTACTTGAAGGAATTTTACAAAAGAATGGGATTTGAGAGGATAAGGTTCCGACCCGGCTACTTTCCGTACACCGAGATAAGTGTCGAGCCGGAGGTGTACTTCGAGGAGCGTGGCGAGTGGATAGAGCTCGGTGGCGCCGGAATATTCCGCCCTGAGGTCACAAGGCCGCTTGGCGTAAAGGTCCCGGTGCTCGCGTGGGGACTCGGACTTGAAAGGCTCGTGATGCTCAAGACAGGGCTCAACGACATAAGGAACTTCTACTACAAGAATGACTTAAACGTTTTGAGGGAGATGCCCGTATGGCTGTAGTCACGTTCAAAAAATCTGAGCTCGAGAAGCTCATAGGAATGAAATTGGACGAAAGGTATTATAAGAACGTCCTGCCGATGATGGGAGCTCCGCTCGAGGACATGACGAGCGAGGAGGTGAGCTTTGAAATATTTCCAAACAGGCCGGACATGCTGAGCATAGAGGGATTTGCGAGAAGCGCGCGATACTTCCTCGGGCTCGAAGACCCGGCGCGGTACACGTCAACGCCGTACAAGGTTTCCGTGTTCGTTGACAAGAGCGTCAAGGATGTCCGTCCGTTCATAGTTTCAGCCGTTATAAGGAATGTTGACATAGACGAAAACTTCTTGCTCGACTTGATGCAGTTCCAGGAAAAGATGCACGAGACCTTCGGCCGAAAGAGGAAGAAGGTCGCAATAGGCATACACGATTTTGACATGGTGAAACCGCCGTTTTACTACAAGGCCGTTGACGGAGATGGCGTCAAGTTCGTCCCGCTCGACATGGATGAGGAGATGACCCCGGAGGAGATACTCAAGAAGCACCCAAAGGGCATAAAGTACGCAAATCTCGTGAAAGGAAAGTACCCCATTCTCATGGACAGCGAGAACAACGTGTTGAGCTTTCCGCCTATAATCAACGGTGAGCTCACGCGCGTGACGGAGAACACGAAAAACCTCTTCATAGACATAACGGGAACGCACCTCGACTCATTGAAAAAGGCGCTGAACATAATAGCAACCGCAATGGCGGACCGCGGCGCAATAGTCGAATCGGTTAGAATCGTCGACGGAGACGCGTACATCACGCCTGACTTCAAGGAGCGTGAGATGGACGTCGACATCGATTACGTAAAAAGAATGATAGGCATAAACCTGAGCGTTGAAAAATTCGTTCAATTGTTGAAGAGAATGGGACTTGGATACAACGGACGCGTGATCGTACCTCCGTACAGGACGGATATAATGCACCAAATGGACATCGCCGAGGACATCGCGATAGCGTACGGATACGAGAACATCGAGCCCGAGCTCCCGGGGATATTCACACGTGGCTCGTCGTTGAAGGAAAACGACTTCAAGAACGCGGTGGCATCACTGATGAACGGCATGATGTTCCAGGAGGTCCGAACG
>WALA01000045.1 GCA_015523085.1 Candidatus Aenigmatarchaeota archaeon | reverse complement strand
CCGTTCCAACCTCCGGGTCTACGAACTCCGCCGGAAGTATGGGGACGTCCGAGCGAAGCTTGTTTGAGCATTTCTTGTTGACGAGTTCGGAGCCAAGAACGTGGCCGACCACATCAACTTCATGCTTCTGGCCCTTCAACTTCTCAACGGCGCTCTTTGAGACAATCCACTCTTCGCCGTCAACTTTTGCGATGGCGTATTCGACGTTAGGATTTATCCATATGTTCGTGACGCCGAACGTCGTCTCCGGCCTGTACGTCGCGCACGGGAGAATCCGTCCGTCAACGTTGAACTTTATGAGGAACATCTTTTCCGGGCGCACACCCTCGCCTTTGAGGCGCGCATGGTCTCCCACGGGACTCTTGCAGTTCGGACACCACACGACAGGGTGCTCGCCTTTTGTGACGTAGCCAATCTCCCTCAGCTTCCTGAACTGCCATTCAACAAATTTCGAGTACCTCGGATTGAGGCTTGTGGTTATGAACGAACGCCGGAAATCTATGGAGCAGCCGAGACTCATGAGGTCTTTTTTCGCCTCCTTTGGAAAGTACTGCGTCCAATAAACGGGGTCCGAGAATTTTTTAATCTCCTCGTCGGGAATGCCCATCATCCTCATTATGTTCCATTCCTTCTCCTCACCCTCCTTTATGCGCTCCGCCGCAGCAATTATGGGCGTTCCCGTGCAGTGGAACGAGAACGGAAACAGGACGTTGTATCCACGCATCCTCTTGTAGCGCGCCATTATTTCGAGCTTCATTAGGGTGTAGAGGTGTCCGAGGTGGAGGTATCCGTTCATATAAGGATATGGAAAGTTCAGGAAATACTTTTTTCTCCCATCGTTTTCCGTTTCGAATGCGTGCTCTTCGTACCACTTTTTGTTCCATTTTTCTTCGATGTCTTTAAGTATTTTGGATTCCATAGATTAAACTGATTGCTAAAAATTTAAATCGTTTGTAGGGAGGGGGTACGATGTTTGGTCTCACATCCGAGGAGGCGCAAGAACGCATTAAAAAATTCGGGCTCAACGAGATACCGGAGAAGAAGAAAAATCCGATTATCAAATTCCTCTCCTACTTCTGGGGGCCCATCTCCTGGATGATTGAACTTGCCGGCGTGATATCACTTATCATACACCATATGGTCGACTTTTGGATAATCTTCACGCTTCTCATATCAAACGCGATAGTCGGATTCATAGAGGAGCGCAGCGCCGAGAACGTCATCGAGCTTTTGAAGAAGAAAATGGCGCTGACCGCTCGCGTGTTCCGCGATGGAAAGTGGCAGACGATAGACGCAAAATATCTCGTCCCCGGCGACGTGATAAAGATACGCATAGGTGACATAATTCCAGCCGACGCGCGAATCGAGGACGGCTACATAATGGCGGATGAGTCGTCGCTCACTGGCGAGTCGCTTCCCGTTGAGAAGAGAAAAGGCGACACCGTGTACTCCGGCGCCATAGCGAAGCGCGGGGAGGCAACGGCTGTCGTGATTGCAACGGGAACGCACACCTACTTCGCAAAGAGCGTGAAGCTCGTTGAGACATCGACGGGAAAGAGTCTTCTCCAAAAGATGCTCATAAAGATAGGTGATTACCTGATATTCCTCGCAATAATATTGATCGGAATAATTTTCATCGTCGGATTGTTCCGCGGCGAGAACATGTCGGAGATACTCAAGTACTCGCTCATACTTGCAGTGGCTTCCATACCCGCGGCGCTTCCGACGGTTCTTTCCATAACGCTCTCAGTCGGAGCGAAGAACCTTGCGAACAAGGACGCGGTCGTGACGAAGCTCTCATCCATAGAGGACCTTGCGTGGTCCGACGTTCTCTGCTCGGACAAGACGGGAACGCTTACGAAGAACAAACTGATGATGGACGAGCCCATTCCTTACGATAGTTTCGGCAAGGAAGATGTCATAATATCCGCGGCGCTTGCATCCAAGAAAGAGGACAACGACCCAATAGACAATGCAATACTCTCGTACAGCGACCGCGTGGACAATGAGATAAAGAAGTTTGAAATTGTGAACTTCGTTCCATTCGACCCTGTCATAAAGAGAACGGAAGCCGAAGTCAAATACGGCAACGAGACGTTCAAAGTTTCAAAAGGCGCTGTGCAAGTCATAAAGAAATTGTGCGAAAACGACGACCCTTCCATAGACGCGAAGGTTGATGAGCTCGCCAAAAGCGGATACCGCGCAATTGGTGTCGCTCGGCAGTTCGATGGAAAGTGGAAGTTCGTCGGCATAATACCGCTTTTCGACCCGCCGCGCGATGACGTGAAGGATGCCATAAACGCCATACGAAATCTGGGAATAAAAATAAAAATGATAACGGGCGACAGCATAGCGATAGCAAAGCACATCGCGAGGATAATAGGCATCGGCGACCGCATATACCACGCAAGCGACATATCGAAGCTCGGTGACGACGAAATTGAAAATGCGGACGGATTCTCTGAGGTGTTCCCGGAGCACAAATTCAACATAGTGAAACTTCTTCAAAAGCGCGGACATGTTGTTTCCATGACGGGTGACGGCGTGAACGATGCGCCTGCCCTTCACGAGGCGAACTGCGGAATAGCTGTATCCGGGGCGACAGACGCCGCCCGCGCTGCCGCGGACGTTGTCCTGCTCTCACCGGGTCTCAGCGTCATTGTAGATGCTGTGCGCGAAGCACGGCGGGTATTCCAACGCATGATAAATTATTCTTTATACAGGATCACGGAGACGATACGCGTCCTTCTCTTCATGACGCTTTCCATAGTAGTTTTCAACTTTTACCCGATAACAGCGGTGATGATAGCATTGCTTGCGCTCTTGAACGACATACCGATACTGACGATATCGCTAGACAAGGTGAAAGAAGTTGAGCGCCCCATAAAGTGGAACTACAAGGGCCTCATGACGCTGTCCACGCTGCTCGGTATAGCAGGCGTTGCAAGCACGTTCCTTGCGCTGTACATAGCAAAGGACGTTTTCATGCTCTCGCTTCCGCTCATACAGACGTTCATATTCCTGAAGCTCATAATCGCTGGGCATTCGACCTTGTTTGTCGCAAGGAACAGGAAGAACTTCTGGAAGAAACCGTATCCGTCGAAGTACCTGCTCGCCGCAATACTTTCAACTGATTTGGTCGCAACGCTCATGTCGGTGTACGGAATAATCCTGAAGCCGATTGGATGGAAGCTCGCCGGATTCATTTGGGTGTACGCGCTTTCATGGATGCTCTTCAACGACTTCGTCAAGATACTGGCGTTGAAATTCATTTCCATAGAAGATGAGATTTAGTGCCCCTGACGGGATTCGAACCCGCGACCCTCTGCTTAGAAGGCAGATGCTCTATCCAAGCTGAGCTACAGGGGCATAGTGCAATTATGCGCGCTAAAGTTTATAATTCTTACTTGCTCCCCATGTACATTGATATGGCAGTCCCCGTAACGACGGCCACGAGGGCATCCGAGTCGAAAAATCTCAGGGAAAGAACTTCTTTCAGCGGCATGGACGACCAAGCCACGGCGAGTATGACTGCTATTGCTATTCCCGCGACGAGCGTTATCAGGAAATACTCGACCTCCTTTGTGCGTTCCTTGAGCGACATTATGTAGGCGAGAGCCCCGAAAATGAAAATGAAGAATATCGCAGCGCCTACGGTCGGATTCGGAGCCGAGATGGTTTTGGACGAGAACACACCGAATTCCGAAATTATGAGGTAAACAATTCTTTTTCCTATGTTATTCCCTTCCGTGAACTGGTTGAACATACTGACGGGTGATGGTTGGTTCTTTATCTTGCTTATCTCCTCGTCGATTTTGTCGTACGTCGATGTGTTCTTGAGCAACGTTGCTATTCCGCCGAACAGCCCGAGTATGATCGACAAACTTCCTATGAGCAGCAGCGCTATGTTCGACAGCGTGGCTCCGTACGTGTGATAGCGCGAAATGAACACGCTCACGAATAGATAGGATGCGTATGAGATTATCGTGAGAACGAGGAATGATTCTATGACCTTCATCATCGCATTCGTTATCTTGTTGATTATTATGAGCGACACGAGAAAAACGACAATTGCAATTGTTATGGCCGTGAAATCGCCGGATCTCACGAGCGAGGGCATGCTTTTCGTGTAAAGGTATATGAATTTCAGCGTGCTCGTGGTGTTGAATGACGTTTGATTTATAAAATATTCCATCATAGATATAATTCGGAGAAAAACGTTTAAAAACGGTTAATTATTTAAATGAATGAAACAATTAATAAATACTGTGGGGGATTGAATGACACGATTCATATGTATATCTTCTGGTAAGGGCGGAGTTGGAAAAACAACTCTCGTCGCAAACCTATCAACAGTTCTCAGCAAAATGGGGAAAAGCGTAGTTGTTATAGATGCAAACGTGACCACGCCTAATCTTGGAATGCACCTTGGGGTTCCGCTCTACCCCAAGAATCTCCAAGATGTTCTACGCGGAGACGCGCACCTTTACGAATCCGTCTACGAACACCCGCTTGGAATGAAGGTCATACCGGCGGGCATATCCGTCGAAGACCTCAAAGATTTGAACACGGAAAATCTCAAAAAGGTCTTTGACATACTTGAGGGCACGGCCGACATAGTCATAGTCGATTCCGCCGCCGGCCTCGGGCGCGAGGCGCTTGCTTCCATCGAGTCGAGCGACGATTTGATAGTCATAACGAATCCGGAGCTCCCCGCAGTCATAGACGCGCTCAAGACGATAAAAATAGCCGAGGAAGCGGGAACACGAATACTCGGCGTCGTTGTGAATCGCGTCACGGGAAAGAGGCATGAGCTCACAAACGAACAGATATCGTCCATCTTGGACAACGTTCCCATACTTGCCACGATACCCGAGGACAGAAACGTGAAGGAGGCAATTTCAAAGATGGTTCCCGTGGTGCATCACAAGCCGACTTCACCGGCAAGCCAGAGCATTTACAAGCTTGCGTCACTCATAACAGGCGAGAAAGTGGAAATTCCGAAGACGTGGTATCAAAAAATGTTCGGCGGGTTCTTCTGATGAAAGGAAGCACAAAAATTTTGCCCATATTGGCGGCCATATCCGTTGTGATTGTCATAGTCCTTTTCTTCTTTGTCAAGACGCCGTCATTCTATTTCCGTGCTGGCGCCACGATAGTTTTAATTCTGATACTCATGATTTACGCGGCGTTTTCATCTTGAAAATTTTTCTCAAGTCAACTTCGAAAAGCGCCACGGGTTTTTCCACTTTCCACTTGTTGAGAATTTCCGGATGGATTTCTCCAATAACACCGATCTCGTCACCGTTGGCAATTATTGTTCCAACGCGCCCTGGAATGAAGCGAGCGTCATCACGAGCCACGACTTTGAAGTTGATCTTCAATGAGCTCATCAACTCCTCGAGCACAGAACTTATTTTTGAATAGTTTCCCGGCGACATTGCGGCGCACAGCATGTTCGTCTCATCAGCGCCTGTTTCCGTGGGTGCCAGGAACACGACTTTTCCAATTTCAAATACCTTCTGCGGGTACTCGACGTGCTTGTTCTGGGAGAAGACGTTCAAGATTCCTGGAATGAGGTCGCGCCTGCACACGCTGAACTCGTCCGACTTTGCGTTGAGTATTTCAACGAGCTCGTTGCTTGTGTTCATCTTCTCATTCTGGTCCTCCCTTGATGAAAGTATCATCGTTCGGACCTCCTGGAACATCATGCCGTTCATCAGTGATGCCACCGCGTTCTTGAAGTCGTTTTCCTTCAACGACGAGCCACGTGTGAATATCCCCGGGAGCTCAGGCTCGATGTTCTCATATCCGTACGCTATCGCGATGTCCTCGGCGATGTCCATTTGGTGCATTATGTCCGTTCTGTACGGAGGTATGATCACGCGTCCGTTGTATCCAAGCCCCATTCTCTTCAACAACTGAACGAATTTTTCAACGCTCAGGTTTATGCCTATCATTCTTTTTACGTAATCGATGTCGACGTCCATCTCACGCTCCTTGAAGTCGGGCGTTATGTACGCGTCTCCGTCGACGATTCTAACCGATTCGACTATTGCTCCGCGGTCCGCCATTGCGGTTGCT
>WALA01000044.1 GCA_015523085.1 Candidatus Aenigmatarchaeota archaeon | reverse complement strand
TTTCCTATCATCACGTTCTCCACTATGCTTTCCAATGGATCGACTTCTCCGCGGAACGCAGCGCGCGTCAAGTGCTTTATTGTCTCTTCGAAGTTTGCGCGAGCGAGAACGGAACCCTTTGACCCGGAAACTCCGTAACGCCCCACCGACTTGACCTTGCCATCGGCTGTCATCGTGTCTGCGGCCATCAGTATGTGACGCACGTCAACGTCAAGACCCTGTTTGTCCAGCGTGTTCTTCGCTTCCATCGCTATGACATTTCTCGCGGCTTCGATGCCAAGAGTTTTCTCAACCTCGTATATGTCGTTCGTGTAAACTCGCGTGTGGTCTATCTTGTCGTGCTCGAGTATCTTCTTCAAGTTCGAGCCGTACGTCTCTATAACCCAATCGCCGTTTTCATCCTGGAACACGCCGGCTTCTTCGATGCCTTTTATCCCGCCGACGTTGATGTCGAGTATCTTGAGCTTGAGCTCCCTGAGGTCCTTAATGTCGTTTTTTTCTGGAATGACGTAAATCGTGTGACCGTGCGTCTCAACTTCTATCTTCTTTATCTTCTTTTCGAGAAGTGTCTTTATCTGCTCCGGATCGTACTCGCTCTTCAATTTCAATTCAAGACGGAGCTCAAGAATGTCTATAGCTGACTTTTCTATGGCATCGGATATCTTTCTTTCAACGATTTCCTTCGCTATTTCCAAAACGCTTTCCTTGTTGTTGTACTCTTTCTTCGGGTATATGCGCATCTTCCTTTCAAACGTCTTTCTTGCGTCGAATATCTCAATGAGTCGTGGCAATCCGAGCGTGACTTTCGAGAGACGTCCGACTGTCGATGCCATGGTGTATGAACGCATGGTCATTTGAGTTGCAGGTTCGGATATGCTCTGCGCGGCGATAACGCCAACAGCCTCGCCTGGCTCGTACCTGCTTCTTTGAACGAACTTGGCGTATTCCTTCAGCATTCGGTCGCGCTTATCGCCCGTGATGCCGTGGTCGTTGCAGTACTTATCGAACTTTTCCATGAGCGCATCGGGAATTTCAATACCGTCTACTTCAATCATTATTCTCACCTTCAACACTTTCTCTTACAAGGTCCAGGTCGATTTCTCCGTGGTTTATCTTCGACGGATCCAATGAGTCGGACCCGGGCATGAACTGTATTATCACACCGCGATTATCACGCACAGTCCCGTCGTATTCGACGCGAAGATCCTGCAAAGCGCTTACCAGACGGCGCTCCATGTAACCAGAGTGCCTTGTTTGAAGTGATTTGTCCATGAGGTTCTCTCGAGAGTTTATGGCGTCAAAGAAGAATTCAATTGCGTTCAATCCGTGTCTGTAATTACCTTCCACGAATCCGCGCGCCTTCAATCCAAGGTCCCCGCGCTTGAAATGCGATGTCGTTCGTCCAGTGTACCCACGGTTTATACGTTCACCTTCGAGCGACTCCTGTCCAACGATTGCCGCCGTTTGTGAAAGGTTGACGTAACTTCCACGAGCTCCGGTTTTGGCCATTATGACCGCGCTACTTTTTTCGTTCACAGAGTCCTTTATGATTTTTCCAGTTTGGTCCGAAACTTTTGATGCAATTTGTTGCATGTACATTTCAAGCGTTTTCTCGCGTGTCATTCCGGAAAGTTTCTCCATCTTTCCGCTCTTGTAATCCTCAACGAGCTTCTCAGCCTCGCGCTCGAATTTCCTTTTTATGTCTTTTATCTTCTTCTCGCCTTCTTCCGAAATGTCAAAATCGCTGATGGATATCGTGAATCCGCGAAGCGAAAGCACGCCAAGAGCAAGCTTTGAGAGCTCATCCATGAATTGACGCGCACGCGCGTGTCCGTACTTCATGTCTATCTTGTTGAGCAACTTACCTTTTCTTTCACCGAGCGCTGCCTCGTCGATTATTCCGTGAAGCAACTTCCCGTTCTTTATGACAACATAACTGTCGTACGGACACTTGTCCTTGAGACACGTGTCGCATCCAACGCAATACGATGAAACGAATTCCATGTTCAGGTCGTCTGGAAGGAGCAAACTGAACAATTCCTTCCCTGTCATTTCGCGTCCCGGTGATTTCTTGTCTATGAGATTCAGCAAATACGCGACTTCCTCTTTGGAGAATTTCGCTCCTTCGCGCGTGAGGAAGTAGCATCCGCTTATGTGGTCGTGCTTGAAAGCTATTACCGGGAGGCCGTATCTCGGGGAGCGTATGTTGTTTTCAACAAGCATCAGTTTCTCCGCCTCTATGCGCGCCTCCTCCGTCTGAGGAACGTGCAAGTTCATTTCGTCCCCGTCGAAGTCCGCGTTGTACGGAATTGTTTCGCAAAGGTTGAGCCTGAACGTTCTGTAAGGCATTATTTTTGCCTTGTGCGCCATTATGGACATTCTGTGCAAAGATGGTTGTCTGTTGAAGAGAACAATATCACCGTCCTTCAAGTGGCGCTCGACAGTGTATCCTGGCGTGAGCTCCTTTGCTATTTCCTCCTTGTTTAAATCCATGACACGCTTTCTCATTCCATCTGGGCGTATCACATAATTGGCACCATTGAGAGCGTCCGGACCGTTCATGACTATTTTTCTCATTTCGTCTATGTTGCGCTCCGTCACGCGCTCAGGAACTGTGAGCGTTTTCGCTATGACCTCAGGGACACCAACCTCATTGACGGATATCATCGTATCAGGCGAGATAACCGTTCTCGCGCTGAAATTAACACGCTTTCCTGTGAGATTCCCTCGGAAGCGTCCTTCCTTCTTTGTCAATCTCTGCGCAAGCGTCCTTAACGCCCGTCCTGACCTGTGGCGCGCGGGCGGAAGATTTGATATTTCATTGTCAAAATACGTCGACACGTGGTACTGCAACAGCTGCCAAATGTCATCTATTATGAAGTCCGGCGCACCGAGCTCAATATTCTTCTTGAGCCTGTCGTTTATCCTCACGATGTCTATGAGTTTGTGCGTCAGGTCGTCCTCCGATCGCTCTCCTGTTTCGAGAACTATTGAAGGTCGAACTGTGACAGGCGGTATGGGAAGCACGGTGAGAACCATGTACTCGGGGCGTGTCGAGATTCCGAGCACAGGAAGGTCACTGTCTGGTATCTTTTCAAGTCGCTCCCTTATTTGCTCCGGATTGAGCTCCTTTCCGTCCTCATAGAATATGGTCGGCTTCTGGAACTTTATGTCAGGAACTTTCGCACCGCAGTGTGGGCACACCTTTGGCGCGGACTTGTAAAGTTTGTTGAGCATCGGCTTTTTCTTTGCTATGTTTTCATCGGAAGTCATAACGCGTCCGCACACGGGGCACGTGACTTTGAGTATCTGGTAAATCTTTTTCGCAAAAAGCGGATGTATGACCGGCTTCGTGAGCTCAAGATATCCGAAGTGGCCCGGGCACGTTCCCATTTTTCCCCCGCACGTCTTACACCGAAGCCCAGGGTCGATGACACCGAGGCGCAAGTCCATGAGACCGCCATCTATGGGATAACCATCTGGATCATAAAGTTCTGGCTTTTCTATTTTCACGGCCGCCATCTTCTTTATCATGTAAGGCGACATGATTTCAAATTTTATTGAGTCAACTTTTCCAACTTCCATAATCACACCTCTAATCCTTGACGTTTATCCTCGGGTATATGCCCATGGACTTGAGCTCATCCAACATCAACTTGAAAGCGTAGGAAATTTCGACGTACTTCACTTTCGAATCCTTGCATGTTGGACAGTAGACCTTTCCTTTGACTCTGTCCTCGAGCGCAGGAAGTCCGCAGTCGACGCATATCGGTATCTTTGTCAAGTCCGATGAGAAGCGCTCGTGAAGGAGCAGCGCCGTTCCGTGCGCTATGAGGCAGTCTTTTTCCATTTCTCCCAATCTGAGACCACCCTCCTTAGCGCGCCCTTCCGTTGGCTGTCTCGTGAGCAATGTCACAGGACCGCGCGCACGTGCGTGTATCTTGTTGGCAACCATGTGATGAAGCTTCTGGTAGAATATCGGCCCAACCATTATGCGGGCTTCGTACATCTCCCCTGTCTCGCCGTTGTACATGAGCTCCTTTCCGTCGTCGCGGAATCCGTTCTCACGCAAGAGCTTTCTCATCTCCTCCTCTTTCATCCCGGTGAATGCGGTTGCGTCTATAGGGCGCCCCGTGATTGCACCGAGCTTCGCCGCGATTATCTCGAGCAACTGACCCACTGTAAGCCTTGATGGTATTCCGTGCGGATTGACTATGACGTCGGGAACAATTCCGTTTGACGTGAATGGCATGTCCTCCTCTGGAACTATGAGACCGACGACACCCTTCTGCCCGTGTCGCGTTGCAAACTTGTCGCCGAGCTCCGGAAGACGAAGGTCACGCACAACAACCTTGACGAGCTTGTCTCCATCCTTGTTCTTCGTGACTATGACCTTGTCGACTATACCATGCTCGTTTTCTCGCACGGTCTCGGACGAGTCACGCTTGTTTTCGGCCTCCATCATGAAGCTCTCCGCCGGACCGAAGAAACGCAACGGCGAAACCTTTCCTATGAGTATGTCACCGCCTTCGACTGGTGTCTCCGGGTTGATTATGCCGTCTTCACCCAAGTTCGCATACGCTTCTTCCGTGCGGTATCCTTTGACTGATTTGTCCGGTATGCGTATCTCGTCTTTCTCGATGCCCCAATACCTTTTCTCCTCCGTGCTGTATGTACGGAAGAACATCGAGCGGGCGAATCCACGCTCTATGGATGCCTTGTTTATTATTATGGCGTCTTCCATGTTGAATCCTTTGTAACTCATAATGGCGATGACTATGTTCTGTCCCTGCGGATGGCGCTCCAAGTTGACAAAGTCCGTCATGGCAGTTCTTACAAGCGGAACTTGCGGGTAAATGAGAAGGTTTGCCTTCGTGTCCGTCCTGAGGTGGAAATTCAGTGCGTACACTCCGAGCGCCTGCCCGTGCATTTTCGCGCCGAAGTTTACACGGTCACCACGATTGTACTCAGGGAACGGAACGAGAGATGCGGCAACGCCGAGTATGATTGACGGATGTAATTCAACGTGCGTGTGCTCTGGCGTAATGTCCTTTTCCGTCAGGGCAACGTAAAGATTCTCCTCCTCTTCCGCGTCAACGTACTCTATTATGCCGTTCTTTACAAGGTCGTTCCATTTCATCTCGCCGCTTTCGAGCTTCTTCACAATGTCCTTCGTGAGTTTTGATTTTCCGTTTTCAACTATTATGAGCGGTCTAAGTACGCGACCAGCGTCTGCGTTGACAAATATCTGGTCGTACTCATCGTAATACCCTATTGTTATTTGTGGGTCGAACTTTCCCTTCCTTCTTTCGGACTTGAACTTCTTCATGAGCTCGGAAACGCGCTTCACGCGCCCAATGAGCTCACCGTTCAGATAAAGCATTGATCCCTCGTTGTCTTCCGTGACGTACTGGGAGAGAAGCGATTTCACGTAATCAACGTCCTTCTTTGACGACGTCTTCGATATTATCGCCATGTGGGCAAGATACTTCCTGAGCCCTATGTTCACACCTTCCGGCGTCTCCTCTGCGCAAAGCCGTCCCCACTGCGTCGGGTGAAGGGCACGCGCCTCAAAGTGCTCCTGACTCGGGGACAATGGTGAAAGAACGTTTCTCAAGTGTGATATCATTCTTATGTAGTTCGTGCGCTCGAGCCTTTGACAAACACCCGTGCGTCCGCCGATCCACTGGCCGGTTGCCATGTGCGACTTAATTCTCTTTGTCAGGTAATTCGATTCGACTATCGAGCGGAGGCTTGGCATCTTTCCCTTCTTCGATATCTTCTGGTAAGTGTACTTTATTCTCGCAATGAGGCCGTACCTTCCGAGGAAGAGCGAGCGGAAAAGTATTTCCAAGAAATCGCCGGCAAGCTTTATTCTTTTATTCGCATAGTGATCCAAATCCTGCGGGGCGATTTTTCCCATGGAAAGTTTGAGAAGTTTTTCAACAACATTGGCGATGTAAAGGGCTTTTTTCTTTCTTGAAGAACGAGTTTGGCCAAGGTGGGGGAGAAGGTACTTGTCGATCATATCGGAGAGACGCTTTTCGCCATTTTCGTCTCCCATATGAAGGAGCTTCTTCAAATAATTTTTGGCCTGCTGCTGTGTGGAAACGTCGAATTCGTAAATGTTGAAGTATATCTCCTCCATCTCGTCCTCGCTCGTCGTTATGCTCGTGACAATGTCCTTGTCGGTCTCGAGACCAAGTGCGCGCAGAAGGACGACAACGGGGACTTTCTTCGCGTTTGCAAATGAGATGTAGTATATTCCCTTCTTTCTCTCGATGACATGCTTTTGAATGTAGCCGTTGATTTCAGAATTTATGCGCGCCGTCTCCATTCCGCTTCGGACTTCAATGATGGGACGGTTGGACACGATTTCTTCAACCATGACTATGACGCGCTCCGTTCCGTCAACAATGAAGTATCCTCCCGGGTCGTCCGGGTCTTCGCCCATTGCAATGAGCTCCTCTCGGCTCTTGTTGCTGAGCGTGCACCTGTTCGACTTCACCATTATCGGAAGGTCGCATATCTTCACGCGTATGACATCCTGCTCAACGTTGTTTATGACGGGTATCATTTCGAGAAAAACGGGAGCGGCGTACGTTATGTTTCTCGTGAGTGCCTCGAACGGCGTAAGCGACGTGTTTATCGAGCCGTCAGATTCCTCGACGCTCGGTATGCCAACTCGGACGCGCCCGAGTTTTATCTTGAAACTTGATATGCCTTCGTTCTCGAGCTCTATCTCACCAATCTCGTCTATGACCTTTTGAAGGCGATAGTCAACGAACTCGTTGAAGGATTCTATTTGATGGCTAACGAACCCGTTCTCGTCTTTGAATGCTTTGAGCAGAACTTTGTAATTTTCATCCATACCAATCACCCTTTCACCACAACCCTATAATATAGTGTGTGCC
>WALA01000043.1 GCA_015523085.1 Candidatus Aenigmatarchaeota archaeon | reverse complement strand
CGTACATTTGGTTCAACGTGACGCAGCCGTCGTCAAATCCGTTCGGTTCCGGTCTTCCAAACGCATACGACCCGGCAAATTGGATTGTGCTCCGAAACACTTCAATGCCATCAACAACGAGTGTTCCTTACTTCGTTGACATGCTATCGTATGCAAACGACAGCCAGACGGGTGACAAGCCGGCTTATTTGACCGTCGACTCGAACCACTGGGGACGATGGAGAATCGCCAACCACGAGTTCTTCTGGGAGCTCGTTGACGGCGGCAACGGACTTTGCAACGACAGTGGAGACGTTTTGAGAATATCAACAGTCGTGCACAACGAGTCCTCGACGGACACGATAGACGTTTCGAGCTCGTGCTCGAACTGCGCAACCGTTACGGTTGTCGGAGCTCAGGATGGGTGGGGATACGGAAATCTCACGGGATTCAATTCGGTGGACAGCATATTCGGAAGTAATCTCAACTACTGCATTGCGATAGCAGGTGACTGCTCGAAGGTGAGATTCATAAAGTGGAACGCGGAAGCTCCTGGCGTGACGCAGACGGGTGCGGGAACGATAATATGCCCGAACTTCGACTACTTCGTCAGCCCGTCAAACAAGCTGACTCCGGGAAAGGTGAAGAACGCGGTTGTGAATATAATGGTTCCATACGGGGTTGCACACGGCCAGATGAAGACAGGGGTTCTCCAAGTCATAGCGGCAGGTGTCGAGTAAATCATTTAAATCCTTTTTACTTCTATTTTATTTGGTGATTTTGTGTTTAAGGAAATGTCATCGTTCGAAATAAGGGACAAACTCAAGGAAGGGTGGATAAAAGTTTGGTTTGCGTTCGACGTTCTCGCTGCGAAGCCGGACATATCCAAAAAGGCGCTTGAAGACCACATAGACAAATTGACGAGCTTGAATCAGATAATTGCGTACAAGAAGGACATAGCGGAGCCAATTAAGGTTGAGAACCCTCCTAAAGGAACTTCCGAAGCGTACTCCACAGCAGGCGAAGTTGAAGCGCTTGTGAAAAGCGTCTTCGATTTGATTAACATAGTCATCGTCTACGGTCCGTCGTCAACGGAGATAATAGAGCCGGATGAAGTGAAAATCAGCATAGGAGACCTTCAAAATTCCGTGAACGTCATATCTGGTGTCATGCACCAATTCGCGCAGGCCGGTATAGGCGGCTTTGTCATAAGAACGTGATGTTATTTAAAAACTTCTTCCATATTTTTATACATGGATAGAAGGCTATTCGCGCTGCTGGTGTTGGTTCTTTTGATTCCAGCCGTTCATTCGTCCATGATAAAATCGCTCGACGTTTACGTTTCACCATCGGACAGGCGGAGCTCACTGACTTATAATATAACATTTTACGAGAGTCAACCAACGGTCAGCATCGTTACGTACTACAACGTTTACGGCGTCCGCGCGGAGGCGGGTGGAAGAAACGTCCAATGTTCGCTCTCAGAAAACGCAGTTGGCTCATCGATAATATGCAATGGCGTGAATTCAAAGAACATTGTCATAACATTCCACTCCAACAACCTCGTCACGCCGAACAATGGTGTATATCTTTTTAGATTCGGCATTCCCATAACCGATCTGATAAACCAAACTTACGTCAAGGTTGACCTTCCAAAGGGCTACATAATAAGCGGGCGCGTGAACGACTCCTACTATCCGCCGAGCGGTGTGATCGGGTCAAGCGGAAGAACCATTTACGTTTCGTGGAACATGACGCGCCCCCAAATAGGGGAGTATCTGAGATTCTACGTCTACTACGAGCCGGCGTCCAAGACGAATTTCATATACATAATAGCCGCTTTCCTGGCGCTCGCAATTCTGGTCGTTGTAATTTACATATCCAGAAGCAGGTCGAAGATGATACTCACAGCCCTTTCAAGCGACGAAAAGCGAGTGATGGAAATGATATTAAAGAATAAAAACATTTATCAGCGTGATATTGTTCGTGAGACGGGATTTTCCAAAGCAAAGGTCTCGAGAATCCTCAAAACGTTCGAGGAGCGCGGCCTGATAAAGCGCGAGCGCAGGGGGAGGAAGAGCAAGATAAAGCTCGTCAACTTTTGGGTGAGACGATGAAAAAGGACATTGCCATAAAACTTGGTGTATTCGTGCTCGTTGTAGTCATTGCAACGCTCTTGATATTTGTCAGGCGGCCGAAATCGAAATTTTACAGCGTGAATGTCGATGGCCATGCTTACGTGTTCTCGATAAATCCGAAACTTTCCGAAAAGGTTCCATGCAACAATCCGGAGCTCATTCAAATAAAAACGTATCAGGCGAAGCGGATAATGTTCGTTTTCAATGGGAGCAACGACAAGGACAACGCGCTTTTCAGCGTCATGGGGCAGAACATCGTGCTTCGACTGAAGCCCTACTTCGAGTACCAGGGAATCGAGAAGGAGTTCAACGCGAGCGAAATCGACTCGTACGTCCCTGAAAAAGGAGACCTCGTTATAAGACTTATTGGTCCGCGGACGGGCGCAAACGGAACTTATGTAGAGCTCAGAAACAACACGATCACGATATCGGGAAACACGACGGACGGAGCTCAGATGGCGGCGGACAAGTACGTTTTGTCCGTGTTCGGTCTTTACTGAGCCAGACAGTACTCGAACTCGTTGCACAAATAATTTTCTATGACATCTTCTTTTGTCAGGCCGTCGAATTTCTTCCCGTCTATTATTATTGTTGGCGCGGACGTCACGTTTAGATCTTTCTCAAGAATGCTTATTATGGACATGTCAAAGTTTTTGTCTATGGAGAGAACGGTTAGGTTCTTGCCATCTCGCTCGTACTCGTAAACCACGTGATCGAGTATTTTCCCCTGCTCGCGGCTCCTTTCATCACCTATTGCGTAGAAGTAAAGTATTATGGGCGTTTTCGTGCCGCATATCCTGTCCCTCTCCTTTGATAGCAGCCATATGTTTATGAGCGACAACGTGTACTTCCTCTTTGTTATGTCGAATTTTTTGGCGTCGAGCTTTTCCGTCCGTTGCAGCTCTTCGACAATTTTCATTCGCTCCTTCAAGGACTCTTTCAGCTGCTCGTTCATGTAGTCGCACGTTATTTTCGTGTCATTCATGCTCTCGAGCATCTTCATAGCAAGGTTGATGTTCTCGATTCGTATTGAGAGGAGCTCGTTTTGGTTTTCTATGGCGCGAATTTTATTTTGGTTTATCAGCCCGCCTACATAAAACCCAAGCACGAATATGGCAGTCCCGACGATTATGGTCATTGCGTAAATTTCCTTGTCTACCATCTCTTTTTCGCCCCAACGATTTCGTACACAAGCGAAATTATTGTTATGAGCATATTAATAGTCGGGTAAATCAATATAAATGTGATGAGGTCAAGCGGTCGTATTCTTCTTCTTGAGTATTTTTTCGCCATGTAAATCATGGTCAAGTACGAAAATGTCAGCGTTAGGAAGAATATCGTGCTGTACGTTGATATCGATATGTGGCGCGTGCTCATGAAGAATCCTATGTCGAAATTCGTGTTTACGAGGTCGACGATGTTTTGGAAGAATGCGACTATGCTGTCGTAGGCAGAGAGAACGTAAAGTGTGACGGCCGATAACGGGATGATGACCCTCATTGGAAGTACGAAGAGGCCAAGGTGCTCGTGCTTTCTGTTGAACAAAAGCTTCCTGTAATGTATCATATTTTCTATGAATCCGCGCGTCCACCTTATCCTCTGGTGGAAGAAGCCCCTCCACGTATCTGGACATTCTGTGTACACGAATTCGTTTGATATGTACCCTATCTTGTACCCGTTCAGAATTAGCTTCAGCCCCATTTCAAGGTCTTCCGTTATCGTTGTCGTTGAGAATCCACCGACTTTCCTTATGACGTCTGTTTTGTAAATTGCCATTCCGGGGGTGAGAAACATCGCGCCTATTGCTGACGACAGCTTTCTTGTTATGGATGCCACCATGTATTCGATTTCCTGCAATCTCAATATGAGCTTGTTTGTCTTTGTTGGAAGCATTGGAGAGACAACGGAATCGTACTTTGACAGATACTTGACGGCCGTCGAGAGAACGTTCTTTGAGAGAAACGAATCTGCATCCACGAACCCCACGACGCCCGTGCGGACTTCCCTTAGCGCTCTGTTGAGGGCTCGCGCCTTTCCCATGTTCTTCTGGTGTATCACGCGGACATTCTTATGCTTCCTTGCGAGCTCATCAGCGATGTCACCCGTGCGATCCGTGGAGCCATCGTCAACTATTATGACGTCAATCCGCTCGTTGTAGTTTTGCTCGAGAACTGACTTCACGCACTTTTCCAGGTGCTTCTCCTCGTTGTGCGCCGGGATTATCATAGTCATTGGAATTTCCTTTCCGTTGATGTTCTCGTACACGAAGCGCCTGTGCTTCAAGTAGAGGAATATCCAGAACACGCCGAATAGTATGGATATGTACACAACGAATATGAACAGGTACAGATTGAACGTGTCAAATGTCAACATTGCATCTCACTTTCTTTATCTCGTTCACAAGTACGGTGGCGTATGAGCCAGGCGGTAGCTCGAACGTCATTTTATTATCATTTATCGCGAAATTTTTAATAGGGACGCCGAGCTTTCTCTGCGAGCCCATTACCGTGAGGTGCAATTCGTTTATTCGGTAGTCGCTCAGCTTTATGCCATGGTCGCGGTGTATGCGGTCTATGAGCTCCCACATCCAATTCTTTTTCCTCTTGGACGCGAATCCGGGCAGTGGAGCGAGGCCGGAGAGCGCCCCTCTTTTTATGGCTTCCTTGACGAGCTCGTTGAATACCCACGACTGGTACGCGTTTATGTAGAACTTTATCATTCTCTTTGGGAACTTCGGTTTGAGGTCTCTTCTCAGAATTTTGTAGCCGATGACGTGATTGCCACCGCCAAACCTTTGGGGACCGAAGTAATTCGGGAGGATGTCCGGAGGTGTCCATTCTATTTTTTTGTTCAGCGTGAGCTCGAACCTGTTTCCGGCGAGGTCGCCGGGAGACAGCCACTTCCCCATGGCGTAGAACTTGACTTCGATGTTGTCCGTGGTGATGTCAACTTTTCTGTCCAATGAAACGTACTGGTACGTCACGGCGTTCTTGTCCTTGAGGCCGGCGTACCCAACGCGCAGTCCGCGGGATTCGAGAAACCTCACGGCGTCGAGGGTGTTCATATTGACCTTCTTGAGAATGTGTATGAAGAAGAGGCGCTCGTTGTGGAACGTGTACTTCCTTATTTTTCGCACGTCAGGGAGCTCGCGAACGACGAATCCGAACGGCCTCTCTATTTTGATGTCAATTGGTTTTGAGTCGGTGACGAAGTCGTAGCACACGTCCAGCATGGAATCACTTTAGAAGCGGAAGAGATCCGGTTATCTTGTTCACCCTCTCCTCTTTGTCAGGGCCAATGCCAATGCACGTGAGCGTTCCCGATGGCACTTCCGTCATTCCGGCGTCGTGTATCTGCACGACGTTCACACCAAGTTTTTTGCACTTTTTCACGAGGGATTTTATCTCATCGAGGTTCGCTTTGAGCACTATCTTCTTCTGGCCTTCAGATGTCCACACTCGCCTTTTGTATGCGCTCGACGATTTGTAGCACTCGACGGCGGCGTGGGACGCTTGCGCTGCTATTTTCCCGCAGCTCATTTTTATGTCGCTCCTCACAACAATTGCCATCTTGTACGTAAGAACCACCACATGCTTCTTATCGAGTGAATGACGAGATTCACCGCGCTTATAAGCGGCATCCGAGAGCCTACGCGATGTCGGCCGTTTGAATAGCGAACGCGCACACGCACCCTGCTTATACGGAGGCCGTTCAATATCGCCCGAAGTATCATGTTTATCTCGAGCTCATATCGGCCGTGCTTCAATCCGAGCGAAAGGAATGCACTTCTCTTTATTGCACGGAAACCGCATAAAACGTCGTCAAAATGCCTGTTCGTGAAGAAGCTCACGAACTTTGCGGAGATTATGTTTGAGAGCTTTCTAACAAGCGGTATGTCGCGCATATCGCGCTCGCCTATTATGAGGTCGGAATCTTTCATCGCCACGAAGAAATTCCTTATGTCGCGGGGGTCGTGCTGAAGGTCGGAGTCCATGAATATGAGCCACTTGCCGCTGGCAGCCCTTGCGCCGCGGTAGCACGCGTACGTTTTCCCGCGGTTCGGCTTGTACGAAACAAGCTTCACACCTTTGAATTTTTTCGCAAGTCGCTCCGCTACTTTCTTCGTGCTGTCCGTGGAGCCGTCGTCGACTATGACGACTTCAATGTCGGGGTAAAGCTTCTTCAGCCTGCGAACAAGAACACCTATGTGATTTCCCTCGTTTTTCGCGGGAAGGATTATTGACATTTTCATAATTCAATTTTTCGTCAATATTTATAAATTGATTTATCTCTCCCACACCCGTATGAGTTTTCTTATTTCCGGGTCGTCCGACACTATTTTCACGTGTCCGCTCCTCACGTCATTGGCGAAGTCCTCAAACTCAACCGCCACTTTTCCTATGCTGCCGCGTATGTGGGCATCGCTCCCACCCGTTCCGGGCATCTTGTACTTTTTCGCAAGGTGTATGGCGAAGAGGTTCTGTTCTGGCGTCACGCCGCCGTTTATGACTTCCACCGCGTCGAACTTCTTGATGAGATTTTCAGCGAGCTCACCCTTCATTTCATGGAACGCGCTGTAATACGGATGTGCGAGAACGGAAATGCCACCGCGTTTCTTGACGGCTTCGAGAAACTCCTCGATTTCGAACGGAATGGGGACCTTGTTGATCCCGTAAACAAGGACGTGACCTATGGGGGTGGTCACCTCAACGCCGCGCATCGTTTTCAATCCCATGGAACGAGCGAGCCTCCTCTCTATCTCGTACTCGTCCATTGTGTCGTGGTCCGTGATGCATATCCCGTCCAAACCGAGCTCCTTTGCCGTAAGGAGCATTTCCTTCACGGTGTTGAGGCCGTCCGAAAATGATGAGTGACAGTGGATTTCGAATTTCATATAAGAAGATGGTGGCAAAATTTTAAATTCAATATTCCCAATACGGCGGATAAGAATCGTGGTTTAGTGAGTAAATCATAAACGCTGCAAGGCTCTTCTTGAACGATCTGAACACGCCCTGCTTGTTCACACGCCGCGCTGATATGTTCACCACAGCGTCCGAAACCTTGACCTTCTTGATTTTTGATATCTTCTTGGCGAGGTCGGTGTCCTCGATCGTGAGGAGACGCTCATCGAATCCGCCTACGTCAAAGAATGTCTTCCTATCGTAAATGAAGCAGCTTCCTATGGTGGAGCCGTGCCCCATGCGTATGTAGAGCGATATCAGCCATCCGAGCGCGCGGTAGCTCAGCCGCACCGCCGGGGACGATGCATCGTACACGCGTATGCGCGGTATTATGCCGCCTATGAGTGGGCTTGAAAATTCCTCCCAAACGCGCTCGAGGAAAGTCGGGCTCACGCGCACGTCTGCGTCGGCGAACACGAGTATCCTTCCGTGCGATTTCCGAGCTCCGTAATTCCGAGCGTTCGACACGCCCACCCCGTCTTGGTAAACGATTTTGGCGTACTTTCTGGCGATTTTCACCGTTGCGTCCGTCGACCTTCCATCAACGACAATTATCTCGTAATCATCGAAAGTTTGATTTGAGAACGACTTGAGGCAACCTTCTATGTATCTCTCCTCGTTTTTAGTCGGTATTATGACTGATATTTTCACCATCCAATCACACATAAAATTGTGGGAAAGCCAATTTAAAGATTTGGAATGAGCGCATACTATATTATATAGAATATTCTAACATCTTTTCAAACACAATCAGGAACTGCGTGAGAATGCCCCCGCCGGGATTTGAACCCGGGTCACAGCCTCCGCAGGGCTGCATTCTATCCAAGCTAAACCACGAGGGCGATATGAACTTATTTTGCCTGCAAATGTTTAAATTTATGAGCTCTTAAAACGTTTTTAAACATTGCTGTTGAAATAATTACTGTTAAAATTCTGGTGGTGAAACAATGACGTTGAAATGCGTGTCATGCAACACAGTCCTCGTGTCAGAGGAAAACTTCGTGAAGATAAAGTGCCCCGTCTGCGGCACAGAGATCGTGAGATGCGAAAACTGCAGGAGAAACAGTGTTCCGTACAAATGCCCGAAGTGTGGATTTGAGGGACCTTGAGGTGTTCTTATGGGAAAAGTTGCAATGAAGTTGAAAGTTCTCACAGAGGGGCCGCACGTTGACATAAACGCCCTTAAGAACGAGATTGAAGAGCTCATACACCCCGATTCGATTGAGGAACAGGAAATCGGTTTCGGCCTCAAGTCGCTCGTCGTTCTCGTCACGGTGGAGGACAAGGAAGGCGTTGCCGACAGCATAGACAAGAAGCTGAAGAGCATAAAGGGAGTTTCAAACGTTGAAACGCTCGACATAACCCTCATTTAATCAAATTCGTTTTTTGTCTAATTATTTCTTCCCATTTTTAAATTTAAACGTGGAATGACAAATTTAATTGTGGTGCTTATGGGAGTAAACCTTTCGGGCATAATCAAATCGGAGGAAGTGGAGCTCCCCAGACTCGCGAACAAGAAAATAGCCATAGACGCGTTCAATGCGATATATCAGTTCTTGTCATCAATACGCCAATACGACGGCACTCCGCTCATGGATTCCAAGGGGCGCATCACATCCCACCTTTCCGGACTTTTTTACCGAACGGCGCGTCTCCTTGAAAACAACATAAAACCCATATACGTGTTCGACGGAAAACATCCCGAGTTCAAGAAAAGCGAGGAGGCGCGAAGGCGTGAAGTTCGCGACGAAGCCGCGCGTGAGTGGCGCGAAGCCCTTGCTACCGAGGACTACAAGAGCGCCCGCAAGTACGCCCAGGCGTCTTCCGTGATAACGTCCGAAATAATAGAGCAGAGCAAGAAGCTTCTCAACGCGATGGGCATACCCGTCGTGCAGGCGCCGTCCGAAGCGGAGGCGGAGGCGGCCGTGATGAGCTCGCGCGGACTCTGCTACGCCGCAGCGTCGCAGGATTATGATTCTCTTTTGTTCGGCGCGAAGACGCTTTTGCGCAACGTGTCGATCACAGGTAAAAGGAAGGTTTTCGGACGCGGATACGTTCAGATAAACCCGGAGAAAATCGACCTTCAGGCGAATTTGAATGAGCTCGGAATAGACCGCGACAAGCTCATAGTGCTCGGCATACTTGTCGGCACGGACTTCAATCCAGGGGGAATAAAGGGCATAGGGCCGAAAAAGGCGCTGTCCATGGTGAAAAAGTACTCGGTTGACGAGGTGAAGAAAAAAATAGACTGGAATTTCGACGTGTCATTCGACACGGTATTCGAATTCTTCAAGAACCCGCCGTACGAAGAGCCGGGAAACATTGAAGAGCGCCCGATGGACGAAAATGCTGTAAAACACATGCTCTGCGATGAGCACGACTTTTCCATAGACCGCGTGGAGAAAGTTATATCAGAAATAAAAAGAAAAAGGAATTCTACGCTGAGCAGGTGGTTTTAATCACTTTCTCAGTGTTATCTCGATTGTGGAAACGTTGATTTTCTCCTTGTTCTCTGATTCTATCTGGTCCGTCCCTATCTTTATGTCATCGAACTTTATGTCCGGTATGAACTTGTTCTTTATGATCTGTGACACGTCCACTGCTTTGCTTATGGATCGTCCTCTTGCCTTTATTGTTATCTCGTTCTTTCCTTCGCTAAACTGCGTTATCGCTGCCAAGACATAAGACATGCTTGGTTTCTTTCCAACAAAAATTGTGTTGTCGTTTTCTTCTGCCATGTTTCTGCACCTCCTTATTATTCATTTTTAATACAAAAAGAAACTTTTTAAATGTTAGGAGGGGTGAGCTCGGGTGCTTTCGGATTCACTTTCAGGGGCAGGTAGATTGTTTGATTTCCGTCCTTTATGGCGATGGTGTAAAGAAGCGCTTTCTTCGGGACGAACGTCAGAGTGCATGTTCCGTTGCAGGAGCCGATGCTTTCGTTGTAGGCGCCCACGTACGCGTACGCTACGACATAGTCGCCTTGCGGTGCGGTAATGTTTAGCGATACTGAGCTCCCAAACGTTATCTCCTTGCTCGATTCAGTTGCGTTGAATGTTGTGGGTGGTGTGTGATGAGCATTGTGGAATACGAGGAACAAGGCAATCAGTAGCGCAACCAATGAAAATACGATGGTGTATTTTATGATTTTAGCCTTTACGCGCTCTGCGCGAACAGCCTTTATGACATCATCTTCGTTCATTTAACCACCCTGCGGACAATT
>WALA01000042.1 GCA_015523085.1 Candidatus Aenigmatarchaeota archaeon | reverse complement strand
CAATAAGAGTTTCGGATAAAGCCCTTGAAGATTCTTGGATGAAACCTTCTTTTTAAGAAGGTTTCTCGGATAAAACACTTTCTTTTAAGAAAGGGTTTTGCTAAAGCCTCTTCTTAAGAGGGCTTCGATCCATTGAAAAAAGAAACCATTTTGTTTCTTCTGCTAAAGCTCTTCTTTCTAAGAAGAGCTTTTCTCTAGCGGAAAGATCCCTTCAAATATTTAGAATGAAATAACTTGAGCAGCGCTTCAATCGAATAAGAAATCGAATCAAACGTTTAGTTGTTCTCCCTTTCTTCCTGGCGCATAAGTCGGACTATGAATCCCGCGACCTTGTTTCGCATCCTCTTGCTGTTGAAAATCTTCAAGTCATCGAGGACGCGCTTGTTGTAGTCGAAGTTTATGTTGAACTTGTCCGGGAATTTCTCGACGAGCTCGCGCCCGATTGTCTTGATGTCCTTCGTCTTTATTCGTCCCATAACATCACTTAAATTTCTTATACGCTAAGGTTTTTAAACGTTTTTTAAACCTTTCAGCGAAAAGTGATAGTATGAAAACAGCACACGTTGTCCGCGGCCCACTTGGCATATTCGCATTCGACGATGACGGAACGCTCATAATGTACAAGATATTCGACAGCTTCCGCGATTTTCTGAGCGCTCGCCTGGAGCTCGACTACGAGATGGTCGAGGATGAGCTCGCCAAATCATTCTACAGGGAGAAGATGAGGGAGCTCGCCACCCTGAAATTCACGAGCGATGAGGAGCTCAACAAGTACCTCACGATATTTGGAATAGAGTGGTCGAAGCACAGGATGAAACAGGAGGCGAATCGCGATTCCCTTCTCGTCCAGGCAGTTCGGACGTACGAGGACCTTCAGAAAGAGGTCAATGTCATGGCCGAGCACTTTTACGAGTGGGTCGTCCCGTATTATCCTGAGCTCAGGGAGGAGCCACTCAAGGCCGTCAAGATGTTTGCAGAGTACGGGCGGCGCGAGAACTTTCCAAACTACCGCGGCTCCGTGGGCATAGACATATCGGAAGAGGACTTGAAGGCGCTTTCCGATTATGCCAACGTGGTCAATGAAAATGTGAAATACCTAAAATCGCTTGAAAGGTACATAAAATCCGTGGCGTCGGACATAGCGCCGAACATGTCGAAAATCGTCGGACCGCTCATAGCGGCGCGCCTCATCTCGAAGGCGGGTTCGCTGAAAAAAATCGCTTCGATGTCGTCATCGACCATACAGCTTCTTGGGGCGGAGAAGGCACTTTTCAGATTCCTCAAGGGGAAGAAGCGCGGTCGCCCGCCGAAGTATGGAATAATTTATTTTTCCCCCTACATTCAGAGGGCGAAGAAGAGCTCGCATGGGAAGCTCGCGAGAATCATATCATCGAAGCTTGCCATTGCGGCAAAGGTGGACTACTACTCGAAGCGCTTGGACACGGAGCTCATAAAATCGTTTGAAAGGGAAATCAACTCGGTGATGGAATGAAAGAAATATTCGACAACATATTCAAGGACGGAAGCAAAATTTACACGAAGAACCTTGCTCCCGGACGAAAGGTTTACACGGAGCGCCTGGTCAACGTCGGTGGGGTTGAATACAGGGAATGGGACAAGACAAAATCAAAGCTCTCGGCCGCCGTAGCAAACGGGATAAAAGAAGTTCCCATAAAGAGAGGAACGAAGGTCCTCTACCTTGGAGCGTCCACGGGAACAACGGTTAGCCACGTATCCGACATAGTTGAAAAGAAGGGAATCATATACGCAGTTGAATTCGCAAAGCGCGTGCTGAAAAACATATTCCCCGTTGCGTCAGTGCGCAATAACATAGTCCCCATACTTGCCGATGCAAGGAAGCCGAATGAATATTATTGGGTTGAAAATGTTGAAGTCGTTTATTGCGACGTTGCGCAGCCGGATCAAACAAGGATATCCATCGACAACGCAAACTACTTCAAAGCCAAGTACATAATGATAGCGATAAAATCGCAGAGCATAGATGTAACGAAAAAGCCCGATGATGTTTACAAGGAGCAAATCGAAATTTTGAAGAAAAACGGATTCGAAATAGTTGATTGGGTGAAACTCGACCCGTATGAGAAGGACCATTGCTTCATAGTGGCTAAGCGTTTATAGTGCTTATCAAATTCTCCTTGAACTCGTCCCAGTACTTTTCCGGTATTGTCGCACCGCCAGCGGCAGGATGCCCACCAGCGCTTGCGTTCTTCATGTCCTTTGCGAGTGATTTTATTATTTTCCCAACGTTGTACTTCTGCGACTTTGTGCGCACGGAGAGTTTCACGCGCCCCTTTGACTTCTCCCAAACGACTACGACTTTGTTGGGATACCTGTCGCTCAGCACGGACGAGAGTGGTGAGCGGAAGTTGTACTTGGAGTTGAATTCGTAGAATACGACGTTCCCAAAAACCTTCGATGACTTTTCAACATCTATCTTGAGGCGCTCCATCTCGTTTTGTATCTTTTGATATGCCTTCATGAACCTGTTTGCGTACTTTCCCTTGAAGAAATCTTCGACATCGCTGAGCTCCGTGAATATCCTAACCATGTGCTCGCATGTGAACTCCTTTGTGGCCTTTGCCGCCGCTATCATGTTGGATATCTGGCCAAACGTTGAGAGGAAGACACTTTTCTGGTCTATCTTCCCTATGTAGTCAGGGTATTTTTTCTTTGCCTTTCTTAGAACATCTTTTGAGTACGTTATGTCGTAATCGGATATTATTCCTATGGCGGCTATCCACAGGGAGTCGTCCATATCAACGAGGTTGGAGAGTATTTTGTAGTTCAAGTACGTTGCCGACTTGTAGACTTTTTTGTTGAACATTCTCGGGTTGTAATAAGTCACGCGTTTCGATGAAATCTTGTTTGATATTTCGTGATGGTCTATTATGAGGACCGGGGCTATCGCCTCAAACTTCTTGATGAAGTTCACGTTTTGGTCGACAGCAAGGTCCGTGAATATTATTTTTGTCGGTATGGTCGTCTTCACTCTCTCTATGAGGTTTTTGCTCGGTGGCATTGGCTGATGGATAACCATGTCAGCCGGACGTCCACGCCACTTGATTAGAAATTTGTTGAGAAGAGTCGCAGAGCATATTCCATCTCCGTCGTTGTGAAATATTATGACTACGTTATCGTTTTTCTTTATCTTCTTCAGGTACTCTATGACCTTTCTCATTTCATCAGCTCTCTTATTATGCTTTGACTCATGAAGATGTCCGTCTCGGTGTCAATCATGTCGGCGTATCTGAGTATGTTCGCCTCGATTGTCAGGGGCGGGTTTATTTCGCTTCCGCCGTGCGACGCGACGCAATGTATCACTTCCTCCGGAAATCCGTGAGCGTACAACTCCGCCGCCGCCCATATTCCGTGGTCGAGCAGGACGCCCGAGTGCCTGACACCGTCCTTCGTCATGTAAAACGTGTGGACCTTCATTATGTCGTGGAGCAGCGCGGATGCTATGAGAACGTCCATGTTTATCTTCAAATTCGGATAGGATTTTTTGAGCGATTTTGCTATGCTTATCGCAAGTGATGTTACGGACTCCGTGTGCTTCTTCAAGCCGCCTTTGTACCCGTGGTGAAAGCTCTCCGGACCTCCCGGTGTGCGCTCTATGTCCGTTCTTCTGTACTTCTTGAAATCTTTGTTGCTTACGGGAAGTTTTTTTATGAACGTCTCGACCTTCTTCCTCAACTGCTCGTCTTTTATCATTTTCACGTATTTCTCAAACATTCAAATCCTCTCGATTTTTATTTTTACCTTGCCGTCAAGTATCTTCACTTCGCGCCCGTCATTGTCGCCGTAAATTATTTCCTGAGCTCCGACGGCATCCTTGAACTTGCCTTCGAATGATTTTATCTTCTGGTCGCTCAGGTAAAGGCGAATTCTGTCCGAGACGTTGAGCCCGAGCTCCTTGCGCATCTTTTGTATGTGTCGCGTGAGCTCCTTGGCGTACGCGTCTTCCATGTCCACGTTCGTGTCGATGTACACGTTTCCGAAGAGGAAGCTGCGCTTTTTCATATCGCCGTTTTCGAACTTGCCGACGATTTCGACGTCGTCTGCGTTGCATATCCTTTTTATCACGTCTTCCATTCCACTCAAGTCGGAATCGGTTTCGATAACGATTTTCTTCAGCGGCCACCTCAACTTTATCCCATTGTCCTGCCTCAATGACGTGACGTCGTCGAAAATGTCCTTGACTATCTCCATTTTCTTCTCCAATTCATCGTTTTCGTAGTTGAGCACCGAGAAATCCTCCATGTGGGCGGACTCCTTTTCCATCTTTATCTCGTTCAGTGATTGGTAAATCTCTTCGGATATGAACGGCATCATGGGAGCCATAATCTTCGAGAGTTCGCGAAGCACAGTGTACAGCGTAAAGTACGCGCCTTCCTTGTCATCGCCCGTGTACGTCTCCCTCACGCGCGGCCTTATGAGCTTTATGTACCAACGCGAAAACTCGTCTACTGCGAATGAGAATATCAATTCCATCGCCTTGTTCACCTTGAACTTCTCGAGGCTTTCCCGAACGTCCTTTGAAAGTTTGGAGACCTTTGAGAGTATCCACTTGTCCTCGACTGCGAGCTTCTCTGATCCGGCGCTCGGAACGTACGTTCTCACAAAGCGCTCCGTGTTTCTTATTATGTTCAACGACTTGTATATTTCCTCGAGCTCCGTCCAGTTGAAGTATATGTTTTCTCCTGGCGGAATGGAGAGCAAGTACGCGCGCAGTGCATCGCGCCCGTACTTCTTTATCATGTCCTCGGGGCGCACGTTGTTTCCGAGCGACTTCGACATTTTGACTCCGTGCGCGTCGAGCATGAACCCATGGAGTACAACACTTTTGAACGGAGCTCTGTCAAACGTCATGACGCTCGTTATCATCTGAGAGTTCCACCATCCGCGTATCTGGTCCGGGCCTTCTATGTTCAAGTCGGCGGGCCACCACTTTTCGAACTCCTCCTTGTTTGACGGGTATCCAAGCGTTGCCCACGACGCGACGCCCGAGTCAAACCAGACGTCCATGACATCCGGAACGCGCTTCATTTCCGCGCCGCACTTGTCGCATTTTATCGTGACGTTGTCTATCTCGGGCTTGTGTAAATCATCAAGGTGGACGCCGAGCTCCTCTACCGAGCCGATGACCTTTATGTTTCCGCACTTGGGGCATTCCCATATCGGTATGGGTATTCCCCAGTAGCGCTGTCTCGATATCGGCCAATCGCCGAGGGACATTATCCAATTCTCGAACCTTTTCTTTGCCCACGCCGGATGCCAATCAACCTTTTCGTTCTCCTCCAAAAGCTTGTCGCGTATGGACGTGACCTTGAAAAACCACTGTGGTATGGATATTATTATAAGTGGTGACTTGCACCTCCAGCAGACGGGGTAATCGTGCGTCACGCTTTCCTTGTGGAGCAAGTAACCTCTTTGGTCAAGGTATTCTATTATCTCATTGTCGACTGACTTCACGTACTTCCCCGCGAATTTTCCGCACTCTTCCGTGTACGTTCCGTTTATGTTAACGGGCGAAAGAACGGGTAGGTTGTTCTCTTTTCCGACCTTGTAGTCCTCGCGACCGTGGCCCGGCGCGCAATGAACGAGGCCGGTTCCGTCTTCGGAAGAAACGTACTGCTCGCTTAGGACGACCCGATGTCCTCCCTTGAGGTTCTTTTGAAGGTCGCATATGTCTTCGAGCGGACTTCTGTACTCAACTCCTTCGAGCTCCTTCCCTGGAAACGTTTCGACTATTTCGTACCCGCGGCCGACCTTGCTCATCACGGTTTCAACGAGCGGCTTTGCAATTATGTAGAATTCATCACCGACTTTGACCTTGCAGTATTCTATTTTTGGATTCACCATGACGCCCGTGTTCGACGGTAGCGTCCAAGGTGTTGTCGTCCATATGACGAGGAATTCATTTTCCTTTCCGACGATTGGGAACTTGACGTATATCGCAGGGTCTGTCAGCTTTTTGTACTCTATTTCGTTGTAAGCAACGACGGTTTCGCAGTGCGGGCAAATGTGCACGGGGTAAACGTCCTTGTAGAGGAATCCCTTCTCATAAGCCTTTTTGAACGTGTGCCACGCGCCTTCTATGTAATCGTTCGTCAGCGTCATGTACGGGTGGGACCAATCCATCCAGACGCCGAGGTCGGCGAACTGGTTGTTCATCACGTCTATGTACTTTGTCGCAAATTCACGGCATTTCTTTATGAACTTGTCGACGCCGTACTTTTCTATGTCCCCCTTTGAGTGGAAGCCGAGCGCCTTTTCAACCTTGTTTTCAATTGGGACGCCGTGCGTGTCGTATCCCGGCTGGTCTCGTACGTTGTAGCCGAGCATTCGGTAGAATCTTATGTAAACGTCTTTGAGTATCTTGTTCCACGCGGTCCCGATGTGTATAGCGCCCGATGCGTACGGCGGTCCATCGAGGAAGTAGAACTTCTTTCCGCTTTCGCGAAGGCGTTTCACTTTCTCGTAAATTTTGTTGCTTATCCAAAATTCATTTATCTTCTGCTCGTTTTCATCAGCATTCATGCATCACACCACGCTATATTATTACTTACTTAACTTATGAAGAAATCTTTAAAATGTTAAAAAGAAATAAAGAGGAATTTACCTTACGATGCACTTGCCGACGTATTTCTCGAGCTTTTTTGCAAGCTCGGTGAGCTCCTCATCGCTGTACGTTTCCTCGTGTATGAACTCCGGGTCAAGCGTCTTCGATGGTATGAACTTCTGAAGGACGTAAATCTTCGAGCCCTCGATTGTCTTTGCTATTTCCTCTATGTCCTCCTTACTGAGAAGCGATTTCACTATGGTCGTTCTGAACTCGTAGTCCGGCGCATTGTTTTTTATGAGGTCTATGCTTTCCCTTATCTTGCTGACGTCAACATCAACTCGCACGACATCCTTGTACTTCTCCAATGGCGCCTTTACGTCCATTGCTATGTAATCGACGAGGCCTTCGTTCAAGAGCGTTCTCAGGACGTCCGGGTTCGTTCCATTCGAGTCGAGCTTCAAAAGGAATCCCATTTCCTTTATCTTCCTCGCAAAGTCGACAAGGTCCTTCTGAAGCGTGGGCTCTCCGCCAGTTATCTCCACTGCGTCTAGCTTTCCCTTCCTCGTTTCCAGGAAAGAAAGTATCTCCCACACGTCCATCGGCTTTGTCGTCACGTTGACGAGCTCCGGGTTGTGGCAGTAGGGGCAGCGGAAGTTGCACCCCTGCGTGAAGACGATGGCGGATATCTTTCCCGGATAGTCTATCAGTGAAAACTTCTGGAAGCCCCCGATCAGCATTCTATCGGACCCTCCTTGATCTCAAACGTCTTCCTTAGCTTGAACTCCTCTGCCTTTCCTTTGTTCCACTGTGAGACCGGCCTGAGGTATCCGACGACTCTCGAATACACTTCCGTCTTCGCACCGCATTTAGGACATGTGTAGTGCTCCCCTGCTATGTACCCGTGCGTCGGACAGATGCTGAACGTCGGTGTGAACGTGAAGTAAGGCAAGTGGTAGTTGTCGCAGATTTTCTTCACGAGCGCCTTTATGGCCTCTGGGTTGTTCACGCGCTCACCGGCGAAAATGTGGAGCACAGTACCACCGGTGTACTTTGACTGTATCTCGTCCTGGAGGTCAAGCGCCTCGAAGACGTCTTCCGTGTAGTTCACAGGAAGCTGAGTTGAGTTCGTGTAAAACGGCTCTGCGCCATTTCTGTATTCATCTTCGTTTGCGACGATTATGTCGGGGTAGCGCTCCTTGTCCATTCTCGCGAGCCTGTACGATGTTCCTTCCGCCGGCGTTGCTTCAAGGTTGTAGTTGTTTCCCGTCTCTTCCTGGAACTGCTTGAGCTTGTCGCGCATGAAGTCCATAACCCTCTTCGTGAATTCCTGACCTTTCTTTGTCGCAATGTTCTCACCGAACAAGTTGAGGCACGCCTCGTTCATTCCTATGAGTCCGATTGTTGAGAAGTGGTTCTTCCAGTACTCACCGAACGCCTGCTTGATTGAGCGCAGGTAGAATTTCGAGTACGGATAGAGTCCGCGCTCCGTGAGGTTTTCAAGGACCTTTCTCTTGATTTCGAGGCTTTCCTTGGCGAGCTCCATCAAGTGCTCAAGTCGTTCGAAGAACTCGTCCTCGTTCTTGGACAGGTATCCTATTCTCGGCATGTTTATGGTTACGACGCCTATGGAACCCGTCAGTGGGTTTGAGCCGAAAAGTCCGCCACCTCGTTTTCTGAGCTCCCTGTTGTCGAGTCGGAGTCTGCAACACATGGAACGCGCGTCTTCCGGATTCATGTCCGAGTTGACGAAGTTCGAAAAGTAAGGTATGCCGTACTTTGCAGTCATCTGCCAGAGACCTTCGAGAACGGGGTTGTTCCAGTCAAAGTCCTTCGTTATGTTGTACGTCGGTATCGGGAACGTGAACACGCGGCCCTTCGCATCTCCTTCCGTCATGACCTCGAAGAATGCGCGGTTGAGCATGTTCATCTCTTCCTGGAACTCGCCGTACGTTGCGTCCTGAATTTCACCGCCTATCACGACTCCCTTGTCCTTGTAATAGCTTGGAACGTTCAAGTCGAGCGTTATGTTCGTGAACGGAGTTTGGAATCCAACCCTTGTCGGTATGTTCATGTTGAACACGAACTCCTGAAGCGCCTGCTTGACTTCCTTGTAGGACAAGTGGTCGTATCTTATGAACGGCGCCAGAAGCGTGTCGAAGTTGCTGAATGCCTGAGCTCCGGCCGCCTCTCCCTGCAACGTGTAGAAGAAGTTGACTATCTGGCCGAGAGCGCTCCTGAAGTGCTTTGCCGGCTTGCTCTGCGTCTTGCCAGGAACGCCCGTGAATCCAGTGAGGAGGAGATCAAAAAGGTCCCATCCGACGCAGTAAACGGACAGGAGTCCGAGATCGTGAATGTGCATGTCGCCCCGGAGGTAAGCGTTCCTTATTTCGGCCGGGTAGATTTTGTTGAGCCAGTACTTCTTTGTTATCTCGTTTGCGATGTAGTTGTTGAGACCTTGAAGCGAGTAAGTCATGTTGCTGTTCTCCTTGACCTGCCAGTCCAACTCCTGCAAATAATTATCAATAAGCTTGACCTCTTCATTTATGTTGAACTCTCTCATCTTGGCGTGCTGGTCCCTGTAAAGTATGTACGCCTTCGCGGTCTTTGCGTGGCCTTCCTCGATGAGAACTTTCTCCACGACGTCCTGGACGTCCTCAACCGTCGGTATTGCGTGGCCGTCGTACTTTTTCTCGAGGATGTCAACGACCTTGTCCGCGAGCTTCTCGGCGAGTTCACGGTCGCTTCCGCCAACGGACTTCGCCGCCTTGAAAATGGCGTTCGTGATTTTGCTCTTGTCAAAAGGAACGATTCTTCCATCTCTCTTCTTAATCTTCTCCATGTACACCCCTCCGGTAATAAAGCAAAGCACAATATATGCGCATTTAACAAATGACGAACACAATATATTGTGCTTTATGACATATGTATACCGAGCTCCTTTATATTGATTTACGAAAATTGAAAATATATTTTGTGAAATATATTTTCGAAAGGGAAAAAGATTTTTCGAGTTTTGACAGTTCTGCGAAAATTTTTCAATTACGTTGATGGACGTAAAATGCAAGACGCGAAAGATTGAATTCTAAAGGGTGAGTGATGTCAAATGTTAATCTCTGTGATTTTGAAAAAAATAATGCGCACACTGCACGCGAATAATTAAACATTTAAAAACATAACGGTATATTAATTTTGTTATAATTTGTTGGAGACAGTGATTTCATGCCTGAATGCGAAATCTGTGGTGCAGAAGTAAAGCGACTCTACAAGGTCGAAATTGATGGCGTAGTTCTCAACGTTTGTCGTGAATGCGCAAAGCTCGGGAAGCGCTTGGACAAACCAAGGAAGTTCGTGCGCCGACGAAAGCTCATAGAAGGCGGCGAAGAGATAGACGAATCGGAGCTCGACCCGGAGTACGCGAAGAAGATAGTTTCGGCGAGGGAGCTCCTCAAGTACACACGGGAGCAACTTGCCAAGAAGCTCGGCGTGAAACTCTCGTTCTGGGAAAGGATAGAGAAGGGAGAGGCAAAGCCGACCATGGAAATCGCGAAGCGCGTTGAGCACGTTCTCGGCGTTCAAATAATAAAGAAGCCAGAGAAGACGCCAAAGACGATACACGATGTCGCGCAGAAGAAGCCAAAGAAGAAACGAAAGAAAAAGATGAAAGTCAGGAACGGCATACCGGACGAGCAGTACGACGACGTTGAAGTCAAGTCAAAGCCGGCGCCGCAGCTCACGATAGGGGACATAGCAAACATAGTCGTGAAGAAAAAGAAGCAGTGATCAACCGGCTATTTTTGGATAAGAAACTTTTTTCTTTCTTGTCATTGCAATTTTCACCGAGCTCAGCAAAACCGTTTCTATTATGACGACGTAGATTATATTCTCGACTGAGCTCGGCACGCCGGCCTCGACTGCAACTTGTGCAAGGACGGCTGCGGCTACGCCACGCCCGAATATGGATCCGACGTCCCGCTTCTCGATGCTGTCGAGCCCGAGTGTCTGCGGAAGCGCTCCGCGTGCTATCATGAGCGCCACGGAAATTATCGTCCCTATGATTATTGAAAACAAGTCGTACCTTATCATAATTCCTATGTAAACGAAGAAGAACGTCTTTATTATGAACGTTATCTCATCGTAAAACGAGTCGCTCCTGAACTTCAGGGACATTATGTACGTGTTTTTCAGCGCAAGCCCGAAGAACAGGGATGCCAATGCGCCGTTTCCTCCAAAGAACTCGGTTGTCGAGTATACGATGAGCAGAACGGCAAGCGTGTCTATCTTCTTGTTTCCGACGTCGAACTTGTTCATCAGCACGAGCCAAATTATCCCGGCCCCGATGCCAACGACGGATGATATTCCAAACAGGGATATGAGTCGTATTATTATTGCGCTTGCGGACGTTCCGCTTCCCATGAATTCCAAAGTTGATATGGCGAAAACTATGCACAAAATGTCCGTGAGCGATGATTCTATCGTCAGGAGCGAGAACGAGTCCTTCCGCGCGTGCATTCCCATAAGGACAGGGATGGCAAACGATGACGACACCCCTCCGAGGGCGAACCCAACGAAGAGACTCGTTGCAAGGTCAAATCCGTAAAATATGAGTATGACGCTTATTATCGACACGGAAACGACGAAGTTGACGATTGTTATCAGAACGCCCTTCGGAACGTCCTTTATCAACGATTTTATGTCCAGTGTCAGAGCTCCGTCAAAAAGAATTATTGCCAGCGCCAGGGATGTGAACAGCGGGGCGAATTCTTTTATTGATGCAAGGCGCACAGAATGCGTCACGCTGAGAAGAATTCCTATCACCACGAGGGAAAGGACGTCCGGTATGCCGGTTTTCTCGAAGATGAATTTCGCCACGACACCAAACAGGAGTATTATTCCGAGTCCGAAAATTATAACAGCAACAGACATAATTATAATTCGGTTGAATGTAATAAATAGTTTTTGATATTTGCGAAAGTAAGTTAGTGACAGATTATATATCTAAAAAATTATTTTCAATGATATTTCTTGCCCAATTTTCTATCTTTCTGTTTGCATGAATGACAAACTCTTGACCTCTTGACGTTGATTTGAATGAGTCATCTCTTCTCCACGATTTTTTTGAGTGATAGGATATTTCAACATCTTTAAAAAAATTTGGTAATTTCCAAATAGATCTACTGCACCCTTCTTTAGTCAATACCAATTCTCTTGAATATCGAAAAACACCAGCACCGGGAAGATTTTTATTCCATGATAAGTATTTTCTTGCAATATATATCGTGTTGCTCGTTGATTTCATTCTTTTTGGATTAAAGTGTGGATGATATCTCATCCATTCTGGATACTTAAATGGAGACGAGTTTATAACCTTCAATATTTTTCCTATTTGTAGATATCCAAATATTATATGCTTGCTCTTTTCTTTCT
>WALA01000041.1 GCA_015523085.1 Candidatus Aenigmatarchaeota archaeon | reverse complement strand
GCGAATGGCGCGGTCGACACCTCTGGCGAGCTCAATCGACACGGGGCTCGGCGGTCCCGGCTCGAAGTCCGACGACGCAAGCGGGACGAATTCAGCGTTCGTCATGAGCACGCCTTCGTCCGGAGTGTCCGGAAATGGCTCGCCTATGTCCATCTTGACTCCTGCTATTACGTGTGTGTTTCCGATTTTAACTTCGGCGGAGCCCTCCGCCTTGGGAATCACGTTTTTCTTTATCTCTATCTTCCTGTACTCATCAAATCCACGCTTGTCTACTCTCTTTCCTTTGTTTAGAATTTCTACCATGGTATCCTTATCTATGTGGAACATCACTCAACCACCTCTTCTTTGTACTTGTCCTTGAGCGCCTTCTTCTGAACCTCGTAGACCTTTTTGGCTCCGCTCACGGCGAGGTCGAAAATTTTTGAGAACTCTTCGAAGCTCACCTTTCCGTCCATTTGAAGAAGGGTCACAAGATTCTTTTTCGGATAGTATGCGACCGGAAGATCGACTTCACCCTCTGTGTCCTCCTTTCCCGCTATGTCAAGGACTATCTCGCCTGCAACTTTTCCTGCCGATGCGCTTGCGACGAGATCCCTCATCGGTATTCCCGCGTCCGCGAGGGCTATCGATGCCGCATTTATTCCTGCGCACCGTGTCGATGCATCGGCCTGTATTATCTCTATGTAAACGTCTATGGAAGTCCTCGGAAATTCTTCGAGGAAGAGCACGGGTTTGAGGGCTTCCGTCGTTACCTTTGATATTTCAATTGACCTTCTGTCAGGTCCCGGACGCTTCCGCTCGGTTGTCGAGAACGATGCCATGCTGTACGTGCATCTCAATATCGCTTCCCTTGGATTTTCAAGGTGTTTCGGATGCACTTCGCGCGGACCGTAAACGCCCGCTATGGCTATCGTGTTCCCAAACCTGAAGTATCCAGAACCGTCCGCGTTCTTCAGTATTCCGGCCTTTGCCTCCATGGGTCGGAGCTGGTCGTACGTTCTGCCGTCGATTCTTTTTCCGTCTTTGAAAAATTCTATATCAGCCATCACAATCACCTCTTAAGCTTCTCATCGAGGAACTTTGATATCTTGTCCGTAAGACCCTCGATGTGGGACAATCGCTCTATTTCAAGTATCGCTTCAATAGCTATGCTTTGGTTCTCTCCCTTCACCCAAATTATTCCGTTTTGTCCGACGACAATTTGGGTTCCCGTCTTTTTCTTTATCATTTCAACCATTGAGCCGGCTTTCCCGATGACCCTTGGAACTTTCGTTGGGGTCACTTTTATCAGTCGCCCTCCAACGAGCTTCCTGCAAAGTCGGTCACGCATGGAAAGTTGAACGGTCTTTGACTTCGTGACGTTGTTCACCTTGGCGAACAGGACGTCGTCGTAGTTGTAGTACTTTGACAAATCGGTCTTCGTCAGATCAACGAATTCTTCAACACCCTCGCTCAATGAGAGCACAGCCGTGTAAGGCGAGTTTATGTCAAGTATCCACATTGAGAACGTTATGTCCTTAACTATTGCTATTATTCCATCGCCTCGCCTTGGTATGTAAACTCCATTCAACGGAACAACGCGTATTTCGTTTCCTCTTTTGTTTAGTATACCCACGGTTTTCGAGTACACCTTTCCATCTTCCTTGTACGTACCGAAGCTGGAAATTCCTTCTCCGAGGAATTCCCCGGGTACAACGATTTCCTTCATCTAATCACCTCTTTCTTTAATCTCAACTTCTCCGTGCGTTATTGAACCCAATTTGGAATATAACTCGGACTTGATTCCCGATGTCACCTCAATTCTTGCGTATAAGGAGCCATCTCCACGCCAATCTATCTTTCCGTCGCTCATTTCCTTTTTGATGATTCCGTACGCCTGAGCGCTGTACTTTGCGGGAACTATGATTTCGAGCCCGACCTTGTCGAACGACAGCGGTATTATCGGCTTTATGGCGTTTATCGCGCGCTTTAAGTTGTCTTCGAACGGCTTCTTTATGTCCACGTGAATGTGCGCCTGCTCCATGGCGAGCTCAATTCTCTTCGGTGGGTGCGGCAGATGTGTGGCCGGGTCCATCGCATTCTTCGATATGAAATCAATGATGCGGTTTCTCATTTCCTCCGTTCGCTCCCTCACCATCTGAGTCGTCATCTGGATTTCTCCTTCCTTGAGAATCTTTTCAGCGACGGAGAAAACATCGTCGACACCGAAAACTTCCTTGAGCTCAATTGGAGAAACGCGCGTGCCTTTCTTTGCATCGTGGAAAATTTCGTTCAGAACGAGCGCGTGCGATATGGATATTTCCTTCTTGCCGATGAATTTCACGACATCTGGGTCAACAAGTATCTCGTATTCCTTTCCATTCTTTCGTAACTTGGCTACAATAGCCTTGTCAACAGTAACCATACGTACACCTTAGTAACTTTTCAGTATTTTATTTACTTCGTCCTTGCTCATGAGCTTGAACTTTCCGTCCTTCACGATTCCAAACTCAACGGAATCCTTGGAGAGCTTCTTCTCAGACTCTCTGAGGCACTTGACGACGAGCTTTGTCGCCGCCTCCTCGCTCATGTTTTGCTTGTACTCCTTTTCGAGTATCTTTTTCGCCACGGAGCTCCCCCGCCCGAGAGCGTGGGCGTACCATTCCCTCATCGTTCCCGAAGGGTCGGTCTCGAAGAGGTGCGGCGTCTTGTTCATTCCGATAAGCAAAAGCGAAACGCCGAACGGTCTCGTTCCTCCGTATTGCGTGTAAATTTGCTTCTTGAGCGCGATCTCCTTGACGAGTGACTTTATCTCGATGGGCTCGCCGTATGTCATCTTGTGTATCTGGGCCTTGACGCGCGCGAAGTCGATGAGCACTTTTGAATCTGCTATGAGTCCGCACGTCGCCGCCCCTATGTGCTCGTCTATCTTGTAAATCTTTCTTGAGCTCTCCGGGACGAGAAGCGGCATCGAGACTTTCATGGCGCCGATTATAGCGCCGTCCTTGAACGTCACACCGACCGTGGTCGTCGCCTTTTCGACGGCCTGACGCGCGTATTCGACTTGATAAAGTCTTCCATCAGGGCTGAATATTGTAATTCCTCTGTCGTATCCCATATGTTCAGGTAATCCAACTTCCATACTTCTCACCAAGAATGTTTTATAAAATAAGAATTATGGGAAAACTATTTAAGCGTTGAACGAGCTCAGATGGAATCCAATTATTTAAATTTTCTTTCCTTAGCTTTATCATGATAGGAAAAGTCATAAGCATCAACGGCACTCCAAACACGTCGGAGTTTTGGTTTGTCGTCACGGGTCGCGTCCTCAAGGATGAATTCGTTTCAGTTGACGTTGAAGGCGGAAAACTCCTCGGTCGCGTCGACGAGATAGCGTCCGGCAACGACTACTTCAGCGTTCCGGAGACGATAAAGGAATTCTCCCCGGAGGAGTTCTTCCCAACGGACGAGTGGGAGTTCTCCGTGGCCAAAGTCGTTCCCCTCGTTGTCATGCCATCAAAGAAACGGTTGCTTTATCCCGTCCACCCCGGGGACAAAGTGTACAAAGCGTCCGAAGAAGACGTCAGGGCATTCTACTCGTTTGATGAGCGCGGCCTGTTTCTCGGCTCGATGAGAAACGGCATAGACGTTCGCGTCAACCTGACAAAGCTTTTCCAGAAGCACCTTGCCATACTTGCCATGAGCGGTGCGGGAAAGTCCTATCTCACATCCGTTATAATCGAAGAGCTCCTCAAACGCGAACCTTCGAGGTCGCTTGCCATCATTCTTGCCGATGTCCATGGCGAGTACGTTCAGTTTTACGAGGACAAGAAATTCCGCGACCGTGCCGAGCTCTTTCCTGTGGATGAGATAAAAATCGCCACGAGCAATCTCTCGTCTTCGTGGCCCATATTCAAGTCGCTGACGGCTAAGCAGAAAATGGTGCTTGATTCGGCACTTAGGGAGCTCCGCGCGGATAAAAAGGCGTTCTCAATCGACGACCTTATGGAGCACCTCAGTGCTGTCAATGAGAAAACGCGCGACCCGATAATCAGCGTTCTTCGCTCCTTGAAGTCAATGAACATTTTCGGCGTTTATGACAATCCAAGCATTAACAAGATTTGCAAGCAGGGCCAGCTGTCCATAATAGATTTTTCGAAAACGACGAGTCAGCGTGTGAGGCAGATAGTTCTTTATTACTTCGGCCACCTTCTCTTCTCAAGGCGCATTGAAGGCATCGTTCCACCGTTTGTTTTGATAGTCGAAGAGGCGCACAACTTCGCGCCGCAGAACGTCGAAGTTGAACGCTCTTTGTCGCGGGGCATAATAGAGAAGATAGCGCGCGAAGGGAGGAAGTTTGGCGCTTCCCTTGTCATGATTTCGCAGCGCCCCGTCCATCTTTCAACAACCGCGTTGAGCCAATGCGGAACGAAGATAATACTGCGCGTCACGAATCCGTACGACATAGACAACATCAAGAAGAGCTCAGAGGGTCTTGACGTGTCCGTTTTGAGCAGGATACCATCCCTGTCCGTTGGGGAGGCGATTATGATAGGCGAAGCTACTGGGTATCCGCTCGTTTTCAACGTGAGGAAGAAAGAAGTCATGGATTCAAAGCGCAGCTTCGACCTGGAAAAGCTTGCCGAGGAGTACGCGAAAGAGCAAAAGAGAAATGACGACGACCTGAATGCGTTTATGTGATCATTCCATTTTCAATTCAGCTTTTGTCACCCCGCCTTCCTTTGAGAGCTTGTAAAAGCTTCCCGTGACTGCGTTCTCCAACTTCTCCTCGTGCGTGATTATGAATATTTGATTTACGAGCGACGAAAGTTTTTCCCTCAGTATGAACGAGAATGAATCTATGGCTGCGTCGTCAAGATTGTGCGTGGGCTCGTCGAGTATGAGCCACTTCAACTGCTTCACGAGTGATATGGAAAGCGCTATTCGAAGCGATATGGCGGCGGACGTTCTCTCACCACCCGATGCGACTCCATCTACCCCACGCCATTCCGCTCCATCGAACAATTCGAGCTTGTAGTCGTTTTCCGTTGCATTCAACCTTATGTCCTGTATCTCGTCGTATGGGTAGAACTCCTTCCACACGGCTGACATGTTCCTGTTGACGGCCTCTATTATTTTCTTTCTTATCTGCTCCTGCGTTTTTACAAGCGCCTTCTCGAACTCCCTGAGCTCCTCTTCCATCTTTGACAGTATCTTGTACTCCCTTTTGTACTTCTCTATAAGGGATATCTTGCTCTCGAGCTCGGACTTGAATGAATTGAGCTCGTTTATTAACTGCTTGTTCTTCTCAATGGACGTGCTTATCTCGCTACTCTTTGCGTAGAGATGCCTGAGCTCATTCTCGAGCTGCTCAAGCTTCTCCATGTCGAGATTCTTCTCGATTTCATATTTCCTCGATTCAAATTCGGATATTTCATCGGACAGCTTTGAAAGTCGCTTGCTCTTCTCTTCGTACTCGTTGGCGTGCTCCAACTTCTTCTGTATTTCCATCGACTCGGCGCGCACCTTGTTTATTTTTTCATTGAGCTCCTTTTCGAGCTTTGAGAGCTCATCGTACTTTGATTGGGCTTCGAGCTTTTCGGATTTGAGTGCTGATGCGTCTTCAACGCTCTCTTCTTTGAGCATGCCAAGTTTCGTGGTCAATTTTCTCCAAACGTTGATGTCGCGATTCATTTTTTCAATACTCGCTTTCTTGTCCTCGATGTTCCTTTCTATTTCCACAATTGATTTCTCGACGTCTTGAATGGCGCTTTCCTTCTCGCTCTTCAACGCCTTGATTTTCTCTTCCGTGAGTGGAGAGCCGCACACCGGGCATTTTTTGTCCGACTTTTTCAATTGATCCAACGAGGCAATTAACTCGTTTTTCTTCCCAATCTCTTCCCCGAGCTTTGATTTCAATTCTTGGATTTCGTTTGTTTCATCAGCGATCATCTTCTCAAGGTTTTCTATCGAGGCATACTTATTGACGTACTTTTTTATCTCGTTTTCGTAGACGGCGCGCTCCTTCCTCTTCCTTTCATTTGATGCGATTAGGTACTCCACCCTTCCGAGCTCTGACTCTATGTGCTTCATCCTTTCAACGGTCTCGTTGATTTCTGATTTCACCTTGGCAAGCTCCGATTCGAGTTCGCTCACATTTGGAAGGGCGCGAAGCTCCTTCTCGAGCTCGTTGCGCATTTCGTAAAACTTCTTCAAACGCTCCATCTCGAACTTGAGCGACTCAGTCTCTCCCTTCTTTGATGATATTTCGCGCATCAAAGCATCGAGCCGCTCTTTCATTGACTTCATTTCGGATATGTCCTTCGATATCAGCGCGATATTCTTCTCGTTCTCAGTGAGCTCTTTCATAGAATTTGACACTTCGCCCTCCAATCTTTCGATCCGCGATGATATTTCGGCTACGTCCTTCTTTGCCTTTTCCTCGTTCATTGAGTTTATGTCGCGAAGACGCTCGTTTGCCCGTTCACGCGCCTTGGATATCAGGGACACTGTGGTCGCGCGCATCTTCTCGAACCTATCTATCATGAGGAGCTCGTCAATTTTCTTCTTTCTGTCCGTTGGGCGCAGGGATAAGAAGTAGTCTATGTTGTTCTGCTCGCTGTAAACGGCTCGCGTGAACAGGTCGTAGTCAAGACCAAGTGTGCTTTCAACCGCTTTTGTCACGGCGTTCGATTTCGGCGCCTCCACGAGCTTTCCGTCCATTCTGAGCTCAGACGTCGTTGTTCCTTTCTTCTTTTCTATGACGCGTTTCACGTAGTACTCGTGCCCGCCAATGTCGAACCAGAGCTCGACCGAGGCGGTGCGCTTTTCCTTCGGAGTGCGCATGATTATGTCGTCGAGCTTTATGGTCTTCTTTTGAAGGTTGGGAAATGTTGCGAAAAGCGCGAAGCACATCGCGTCCGTTATGGACGATTTTCCGGCGCCCATCCTTCCCATGATTACGTTTATCCCGCGGTGGAACTCGAGCTCCGTGTTTTCGTGCGAGCGCCAATTGACCAATTTAATTTTCCTTATCAATTTCTTCACCAATTTTCTTGTAAATTATGTCGAATGCGTTTTCGTCAAGTATGTTGTTGAACAAGAAATTCGTGTCAATGTTCTTCGCGTTCTTTTTCAGTATTTCGCGCCCAAGGTCCTCAACGCTCATGTTGTCGATGCTTTCGCTTTCGGAGGCGCTTTCGCTTTTGAGCGTCAGCGAGAACGAAATTATGAACCTGTCGCGATATTTGTCAACTTCGTGCTCGTTTATTTTCTTGTGGAGTTTGAACCGCACGATCGGCTTCATTTTGTACTCGCTCTTCGAGAGCTCATCGAGGACTTTCATGACGTCGCTCGATGTCTCCGCTTCGTATATGAATATCTTTCTCTGGTTCTTTATCGGGTGGAACGTCATCTTCATTGTTTTCGTGTCGAGTATGTAGAATCCCTTGTCGCCTTCGGGCTTCGTCTGCGTTGCGACCGTGCTTCCGCATATGACGAGGTTCGTTCCCTTCACTTCCTCGCGCTTGTGTATGTGGCCGTCAAGTATGAGGTCGAAACCCTTTGGCAGGTCGGATATGTTTATCGTCGGCGGCTCGAGAGGTGAGTACACGAACTTGTCTATCGATTGATGTAGGAGAAGTATGTTCCTTGCCCCTTCAACCGGCTTCGGCGACCATTTTTCGAGAACACTCTTTGCATAGCGCTCGGGTATGAACGACATTCCCTGAACCGCAACACGCTCGCCGTCATTCTCCAGCACGACGCCATTCAAATGAAGATGAACGAGAAATCCGACATCCTCCATGGATTCGACGGGATTGCGAAATCCTTTGGACCGTCGCTCGTGATTGCCGTGTATTGCTATGAACGGAGCTCCGCGCACGTGCACGGGGCTTTTGTTTATGAATTCAGCTACTTTCGCCCCGCCGAGACCGAATAGGTTCGATATTCCTTTCATGGTGGATATCATGCTTTCCGATGACGGCAATGATGTGTTGAACATGTCTCCCGCAAAAAGAACTGCGTCTACTTCCATCTCGCGGGCGCGCTCCATTATCTCCTGAAAAGCGATTGTCGCATCGTCCCTTCTCTCCGTCCCCCGACCGAATCCGATGTGCGTGTCTGAAAGCAAGAGCAGTTTCATAAGTACAATAATTTGAAAAACAATTTAAATGATTGGGGGAAGTTATATTGGTGTGGACATGGTGAAAGTTCTCGTTGGCGGATGCTTTGACATATTGCACGTTGGTCACATAAGGTTTCTGCGCGCGGCAAAATCGCTGGGTGATGAGCTCGTTGTCGTTGTCGCGCACGATGACACCGTTCGCAGGAAGAAAGGGAGAGTCATAATGAGCTGCCGAGAGCGCGCCGAAATAATAAACTCCATCCGCTACGTTGACAAGGCGGTTTGCGGCGATCCGCGTGACTTCTTCAAGGTCGTTGAGCGCGAAGAACCGGATATAATTGCAATTGGCTACGACCAGAACGATGAGTGGATCCGTGAAATGGGCGCTGCGCGCCACCTGAAATTCAAACTGGTCAGAATCGAGAAATTTGGTGAGTACAGCACAAAAGATGTTGTGGCTAAAATAATATCGCATCACCGATGAATGAACGACATTATTTCTTCCTTTGAAATCGGGCCTTCGCGAAGAATGCTCATCTTATCGACATCAAACACAGTCGATGGACGCTCGCCTTTCGGAAGTTCCTTCACGACCGGTGCGAAATATGGGAGCTCATCAAACCTGTACGCGGGCGGCTCTCCGGATATGTTTGCGGACGTTGCAGTTATCGGTCGTCCGATGGAGCGTATCATGTCGCGCACTTTGTCGAAATCGGGGACACGGAACCCAACGTGGTTGACGACGAGTGTCAACGGTCCGGGCATGAACCTCTTTGCGAGCTCGTACGCGATTCCTTGCAGAGCGAGGAACTCTTTCGCCATTTCGACGCTCGAGAATGCGATTGAGATCGGCTTGCTTTTCGGCCGCTTTTTGAGCTCAAATACGCGCTCGACGGCTTTTTCGTTTGTCGCGTCGGCGCCGAGTCCGAAGCATGTCTCAGTAGGATAAATGACAACGCCTCCTGACCTGATTATAGAAACCGCATCATCCCATGTGATGAACTTCATGGCGATTACTTCTTTCTGGACTCCTTTCTCTTGAGCCTGAGATTTTTCGAGCCGCACTTCGGGCACTTGACCTTTCCAGCCCTGACTTTGGCCGGGTCAGCCCTTATCTTTGTTTTACAATTTTTACATATGAACACGTTCTCGTAGAGCCTTTTCGCAATGAAATCTGGCATTTTCTGCATTTCACTCACCTGTCTCAACATTTATTGGACTTAATCTTTTTAAGCGTTTCCACGTCGTTCGGACTTAGGCATGACGAGTACTTTTTCATCCAATCAACTTCGTCCGGGTGGCCGTTCATTATCTTTTTCGCGCACTCAACAGGGGTAGTGTTCGTTGTGTCGACGTCCATTCCGTTTGCTTCCGCCGATATCACGTCGAGTATTTCCGCCACCACGTTTTCGGCTATTTTCCTTTCGCTCCACCCACGATTCTCAAGCCGCTTGGCGAGCTCCCTTGGGTCGCACCTCAGGACTACCGTCATCTCCGATCGTTTGATGAAATGCGCCAGATGTCCCTCGACTATTGCGTCTCCGAAGTCGAGATCCTCAAGCAGCTTTGTGTCGACGCTGTAACTTTCGTACGCAGGGTCGTATTCAACGTCAAGATTCTTCTTTATGTAGTCGTTCAGGTGGACGACGCTTCGCTTTGTCAGCTTGGCGAGCTCCTCCGCGACGGACGTTTTTCCCGTTCCCGGAGTTCCCGTGATGATAATCATAAAAAGAATTGGCTTCAATGAATAAAAAGGAATCCGAGCTCTTTGGGAATAAAATTTTTTTCCGAATTCTTTTAAAATTATCGCACGCCTGTTCGCGAGAATTATTTTAAATATGTTCGTTCTGATTTATTTCCATAATTGGTGGTGCGAGATGAAATTCGTTTTTGTCTATGGCGGTGTAATAAGCGGTGTTGGAAAGGGCATAATTTCCTCATCAATTGCAAAAATACTCTCCAAGGCCGGCCTCAATGTCACGTGCGTGAAAATAGATCCGTACATAAACTTCGATGCCGGAACTATGAATCCCATAGAGCACGGAGAAGTGTTCGTCACGTATGACGGCGGTGAGACAGACCAGGACCTCGGAAACTACGAGCGATTTTTGAACAAGGACATATCGAGAAAGAACAACATAACCACGGGGCAGATTTACAAGAAGATAATCGACGATGAGCGCTCAGGAAAGTACCTTGGGAAGACGGTTGAGTTCATTCCGCACGTGCCGAATGAGATAGTCAGGCGCATAATGGAATGTGCCCGCGGATACGACGTTGCCGTCGTTGAGATAGGTGGGACCATAGGCGATTTCGAAAACATACCGTTCCTGTTCGCGGCAAAGAAAATTGAGCTCATGAACAACGATGTCGTTCACGTTCTCGTCACGTACCTCCCCATACCGCGCATACTCGGCGAAATGAAGACGAAGCCGACGCAGCACGCCATAATGAACTTGAACTCGTACGGGATCGTTCCGGATTTCATAATCACTCGGTCGGAGCGCGATGTGGACGACAGGCGTAAGGAGAAAATTTCGAAGTACTCGAACATAAAGTTTGACCACATAATATCGTCTCCGAACTTGGACACGATATACGAAGTCCCGCTGAAACTTCTCGAACAGGATATGGATAAGAAGCTTCTGCGCGCGCTAAAGCTCGACGAGCGCCCGTCTGACTGGAGCTCGTGGAGGTTGCTCGTTGACAACATACACCACCCGAAAAAGACGGTGGACGTTGCCATAGTCGGAAAGTACATAGGCACGGGGTCTTTCGTTCTCTACGACTCGTACATTTCCGTGAAGGAGGCGCTTGTCCACGCCGGCGCGAAACTCGGCGTTGGGGTCAACATACATTGGATAAACTCACGCGACTACTCAGTTGATTCTTTGAAGGGCGTCGACGGCATAATTGTGCCCGGAGGATTCGGCTCGAGCGGCGTCGAAGGAAAGATATCGGCCATCAAATTCGCCCGTGAGAATGATGTGCCTTACTTGGGACTGTGCTATGGAATGCAGCTCGCCGTGGTTGAATACGCCCGCAACGTTTTGGGATGGGACGCTCACACGACTGAGATAAAGCAGACGAGCCATCCGGTCATAGACATACTTCCAGAGCAAAAGGAGCTCATAAAGAACGAAAAGTACGGGGGCACCATGCGCCTTGGCGAGTACGCGGCTGTGCTCGCGCGCGGTTCACTCGTGTACAAACTTTACGAAAGCAGCGGGCGCATAGAGGAGGCCAAGGAGAAAATCAAGTCGTACGAACCGTTCCGCATCGGAAACGTGCGCCCGGATGACATTGTGGTATTTGAAAAGCACCGCCACAGGTACGAAGTGAACCCGAAGTACGTCGACGACTTGGCAGGCGCGGGACTCAAAATTTCCGGAATTCACAGGCGCGCGGACGGCATAAATCTTGTGGAGTTCATCGAACTTCCGAAGAACAGGTTCTTCGTGGCGACTCAGGCGCATCCTGAGCTCAAGTCAAGATTCGAAGACCCGGCGCCGTTGTTCGTTGGATTCGTGAAAACGTGCGCTGATAAGAAAAATTGATTGGAATCAATCAAAAATAAAAATTGGAAAATTTAGAACTCCCTTCCACAGAGAACGCAGAAAAGTATGCCTTTTTTCTTGTTTTCAACGAGTCGACCCTGTTTGCAGTACGGACAGTGGACTATCTTCCCCTGCCTAACCTGCCTCAAGAGCTTCCTCCTGAGAAGCAGCTTCTTCTGCTTCGTTGATAGTCGCTTTGTCGTCTTTGACGTTTTCGTGGATACTTTCAGCTTTGCATTTGCCATTCTTCTACACCCCATTAAGATGTTATTATCAAGAGATAACTAACATTTACCTCTTGCCACACACCCTTAACTAACTTAATTAGGCGCAGAGATATTTAAAGATTTGTATTGTACAACATATATTTTGTAAAAGAAATAAAAAGAGGGCATCAGCCCTTAAAATTTGCGGCGTATTCGCTGTATCTCTTCAAATCGCTCTCGCTGACGCTTTTCTTGACCTTTTTCAGCGCCTCTTCGAAGTGCTTCATCTTCACCTCTTTCGCGTCTATGTTCTCCCTGAGCGCGATCAATCCGGCCTCCTTGCAGAGTGCTGCTATGTCGGCGCCCGTGTACCCATCCGTCTTATCGACAAGGTCGCCGATATTAACGTCGCTTGCGAGCGGCATCTTCTTCGTGTGAATTTCAAGGATTTTCTTCCTCTGCTCCTTGCCCGGCATTCCTATGTAAATGAGCTTGTCGAACCTTCCTGGCCTGAGCAGTGCCGGGT
>WALA01000040.1 GCA_015523085.1 Candidatus Aenigmatarchaeota archaeon | reverse complement strand
TTCTTGAAGGTTTTGTTTCCAAACGCAACGTCCATAAGCGTGGACGGGAAGAAAGTCGTCGTTTCCATAGAGAACGACAAAAAGGCGATTGCCATTGGAGCCAATGGCAAGAATATAAAGATTAAGAGGAAAATATTGAAAAGATTTTTTGATATTGACGAATTGAAAGTTAGGTGATATGAATGCCTGGTGAATTTTCAGCACGAAGGTTAAAGAAGAGACGAAAAAAAGCGAGATGGAAGGAGACGAAGTACCGAATAAGAATGCTCAATTTGCGTGAGAAATCGGATCCACTGGAAGGTGCGCCTCAGGCGCGTGGCATAGTTCTCGAGAAGCGTCAGATAGAGCAGAAACAACCTCACTCTGGTCTCATAAAGGCCGTGAGGATACGACTCATAAAGAACGGAAAGCAGATCACCGCCGTTCTCCCGCGGGACAAGGCCATAAAGTTCGTGAACGAGCACGACGAAGTTGTTGTTGAAGGCGTCGGTGGTTCCCAGGGAGGAGCTGTCGGTTCCATGTGGGGAGTCAAGTGGAGAGTTGTCAAAGTCAATGGAATAGCACTTGAAGAGCTCAGGACAGGAAGAAAACAGAGAGCGTCAAGGTGATGATGTATGGAGAAGAGCATAATTAAATTGTTTGGTCGCTGGGACACGAACGTCAAAGTCAATGACAAAGGCCTCGAGAAGTACTTGAATGTGAAGCCGGTCATAATACCGCGCTCGGCGGGAAGAAATCAGAAGAAGCAGTTTTACAAGTCAAAGATGAACATAGTCGAGCGGTTGGTCAACCATCTGTCAGTCCCAGGGCACTGGGGAAAGAAGCACAAGATAAGCTCCGGTGACATTCCAGCAGCCCATGAGAACACGCTCAAAGTCGTTGAGATGGCCTTCGACCTCATAGAGAAGAAGCTCAAGAAGAACCCCGTGGAAGTTTTCGTGCGCGCAATAGAGAACGCCGCAATACACGAGGAGACGATGAGCTATCAGATGGGAGGGATAATCGCAAGGAAGGCCGTTATAACATCCCCTCAGAGAAGGATTGACAAGGCGCTCAGGTACATATGCCAAGGCGCTTATCAAAAGGCGTATGGGAAGAAAATCCGCATTCACGAAGCTCTTGCCAACGAGATAATGAACGCTTATAACAACTCGAACGAATCCGTGGCTATACGCGAGAAAGAGCGCATAGAGAGAGAAGCCGCGAGTTCAAGGTAAAGGTGATACGATATGGCAAAAAAGGATATGATTTCTACGATTAAGGAAATTATGCACGAACCAAAAAGGATTAGGAACATAGACATAGCCGCGCACATTGACCACGGGAAGACAACGCTTACGGACAATCTTCTCGCAGGTGCGGGAATGCTTTCAGAAGACCTCGCCGGAAAGACGCTTTGGACGGATTTTGATGAACAGGAGCAGGAGCGCGGAATCACGATATTCTCATCGAACGTGTCCATGATACACGAGTTCGAAGGTCAGGATTATCTAATCAATCTCATAGACACACCCGGTCACGTCGACTTCGGGGGAGATGTCACTCGGGCCATGCGCGCCGTAGATGGCACGATCATAGTTTGCTGTGCCGTCGAAGGTGTGATGCCACAGACAGAAACCGTGATAAGACAGGCGCTCCGGGAGCGCGTGAAGCCCGTTCTTTTTATAAACAAGGTGGACAGGCTCGTTAAGGAGCTCCAGCTGACGCCAGAGCAGATGCAGGAAAGGTTCGTGAAGATAATCAACACGGTCAACAAGCTCATTTTGAAATACGCCGACAAGAAATTTGCGTCCGACTGGCTCGTGAATGTCGAAAACGGAACGGTCGCATTCGGATCGGCGTACAGGAATTGGGCCATATCCATACCGTTCATGAAGAAGACGGGAATCACATTCAAGGACATAATTGATTACACGTCGCAGGGAAAGGACAAGGAGCTCGCCAAGCGGGCACCACTTCATCACGTTGTTCTTGACATGGTCATACGCCATCTTCCGAGCCCAATCGAAGCGCAGAAGTACAGGATAGAGAAGATATGGCACGGAGACCTTGAATCGGAAGTTGGCAAGGATATGATTTCGTGCAATCCGAATGGAAAGCTCGCGATGATAGTCACGAAAGTGGTTCCAGACCCGCACGCGGGCCTCGTTGCAACGACGAGAATATTCTCAGGTACGGTAAAGCGTGGTCAAGAGGTAAAGCTCATAGGGCAGCACAAGACACAGCGCATACAGCAGGTTTCCGTTTACAAAGGCCCTCAGCGCATTCAGATGGAGGAGATTCCAGCAGGAAACGTCATAGGCATAGTCGGCCTCACGGAGGCGTTTTCCGGCGAGACGATCACATCTGTTGATAACGACATGGAACCGTTCGAGGCCATAAAGCACTTGTTCGAACCTGTTGTGACGAAGTCAATCGAGGCAAAGAATCCAAAGGACCTTCCGAAGATGATAGAGTTCTTGAGGCAGGTCAGCCGCGAGGATCCGACACTCGTCATAAAGATAAACGAGGAGACGGGAGAATACCTCATATCAGGGCTTGGTGAGCTCCATCTCGACGCAAAGGTCGAGCGCCCGCTCAAGGAACGCGGGATAGACATTGTCTCATCAAATCCGATTGTCGTTTACCGTGAGACCGTCAGGAAGCAGAGTCCCATGGTTTCGGGCAAGTCGCCGAACAAGCACAACATATTCTTCTTTACGGTTGAACCGCTTGAAGATGATGTTTACCAGGCCATAGTCGAGGGGAAGATACCCGAGGAGAAGGTGAAAAAGATAAAAGACCTCGTTCCCATACTCATGGAAAACGGAATGAGCAGGGAGGAAGCAAAGCGCGTCATGGACATCTACGAGCGCAACGTCCTCATAGACGCGACGAAAGGTGTTCAGTACTTGAACGAGACCTATGAAATGATAATTCAGGCTTTCAGAGAAGTCGTTAAAAACGGTCCACTTGCTCACGAGATGTGCAGCAAGATGAAGGTGAAGCTCATCGATGCGTCACTGCACGAAGATGCCATTCACCGCGGGCCAGCGCAGGTCATACCGGCAGTGAAGCAGGCAATAAACAACGGCATACTAAAATCCGACCCGACTTTGCTTGAACCATTGCAAATCATAAGAATTGACGTTCCGGATGAGCTCATTGGAGCGGTAATGAAGGAAGTTCAGGGAAGGCGCGGGCAAGTCATAGACGTTCAGTCGGACATGGGAGCGTCAGTTGTCAAGGCAAAGATACCAGTGGCGGAGATGTTCGGCTTTGAGTCAAGGCTCAAGTCTATCACAGGAGGAAAGGGATTCTTCTCGCTCATAGACATAACGTTCGAGAAGATACCAAAGGACATACAGATGAAAACGATACTCAGCATAAGGAAGAGAAAGGGACTTCCAGAGGAAATTCCAAAGCCTGTTGAAAATTAAGTTTTTAAACATTTTTACTTTAATACTATTGGCATTGTATTTTAAAAGGAGGTGCAATTTATGGCAAGAGAAAAAGAACATTTGAATCTCGTGACTATAGGTCATGTAGATCATGGAAAATCCACATTGGTCGGACGCATATTGTTCGACACGGGCTCCATTAGGGAGGAAACAATGAGGAAGCTCAAGGAACTCGCAAAGGAGCTCAAGAAAGAGACATTCGAGTTTGCATTCGTCATGGACAAACTCAAGGAAGAGCGTGAGCGTGGTGTTACGATAGACATCATGCACCAGAGATTCGAGACACCGAAGTATTACTTCACGATAATCGACGCTCCGGGTCACAGGGACTTCATCAAGAACATGATTACAGGTACGTCCCAGGCAGACTGCGCGATACTCGTCGTGTCCGCAAAGGATGGAATACAGGAGCAAACAAAAGAGCACGCATTCCTTGCAAAAATACTTGGCGTGAACCAGATAATAGTCGCCATCAACAAGATGGACGCAGTCAACTACGATCAAAAGGTGTTTGAGCAGGTAAGGGACCAAGTGAAGAAGCTTTTGGCAGGTATAGGATACAAGGTGGATGAGATAGAATTCATACCAACGTCAGGATACAAAGGAGACAACGTCGTGAAGAAATCGGAAAACATGCCTTGGTACAAGGGAAAGACCATAGTCGAGGCATTGGACGATTTCAAGGTTCCACCAAAACCAATTGACAAACCGTTGAGAATACCTGTTCAGGACGTTTATTCAATCACCGGTGTCGGTACCGTTCCTGTTGGAAGAGTGGAAACTGGTACGCTCAAGCCGGGAGACAAGCTCGTCTTCGTCCCATCGGGAGGAACGGGTGAAGTCAAGTCCATTGAAATGCACCACGAGCAGATAGAACAGGCGGTTCCTGGGGACAACATAGGATTCAACGTTCGCGGTGTTTCCAAGAAGGATATCAAGCGTGGTGACGTTGCGTGCCATCCAGAGGATGCGGCAAAGCCGGTTAAGGAATTCACGGCACACATAATCGTTTTGAACCACCCATCTGTGATATCCAAGGGATACACGCCTGTTTTCCACATACACACGGCTCAGGTAGCGTGCACAATCACGGAAATCGTCAAGAAGATAGACCCAAGAAGCGGAGCTACGCTCGAGGAGCATCCGGACTTCATAAAGACGGGAGACGCTGCAATAGTCAAAGTGAAACCGACGAAGCCAATCGTCATAGAGAAACAGAGCGACATACCGCAGCTTGCAAGGTTCGCAATCCGTGACATGGGTCAGACGGTTGCCGCTGGTGTGTGCATAGACACAGTGACAGAGTAAGCCCTCTTTCTTTTTTTAATTTTAATTAATTTTGATTTCTTTTCTCCATCAATCAAATTTTCGGCAGTATGAATTTTTCTCTTCCGTACACTTTCGTCTTTTTCTCG
>WALA01000039.1 GCA_015523085.1 Candidatus Aenigmatarchaeota archaeon | reverse complement strand
GTGTTCGGACTGCGCATTCGCGCCGTTCACGCGATTTCTGATTTCATCAAAAGGAATGCCGGACGCCTCTGAGATGGCTTTGAGGAACTTGTCCCTCGATGGCGTTCCTCGGAATCCTATCTTGTCGTGTATCGCGGGACCCGAAATGATTATAGTTGGGGTCGCCATTATGTTGAATTTCTTCATTCTTTGAAACCCAAAATGAGTTCCGGACGACGTTTCGACAACTTTTATCACATCGGGTATGCGCCCTTCAACAGACCTCGCCAGCCTGATGGCAGCCGGGCAGTGAGGACACGTCGGACTCGTGAAAACTTCCACCTTGACTTTCATCAATTTATTTTAATGCAAACGTTTAAATAGTTTTTTCAAAATAAACGAAAAAACTTAATTCATTTCTCGCACACGTAGTCAAGAATCTTACCTATGTCCTCTATGACAACATCGGCAACCCCCCTGAGCTCATCTGACGGGTTAATGGCTATGCCGAATCCGCACGACTTCATGGCAAGCACGTCGTTTATGCCATCCCCGACGAAGACAACGTCTTTCAAATCTATGGAGAGTTCATCGCATATCCTCTTCACGCCGTCAAGCTTCTTCTCATAGTCGAACTCGCTCGGGGAAACTCCAACCAATCGGCCGTCCTTGTCGAAAAGAAGCTTGTTCACAAAAATGAAATCAAAGTACTTCTTGACGTGCCCGAGCACGATGTCGACGTACACATCGATGCTCCCGGAAACTATCGCGATTTTGTAGCCGCATTTCTTGAGCTCCCTGAGCAAATCTTCAAGCCCATCGATGGCAGTCACGTCGGAAAACGCCTTGATTATGTCATCCTTCGTGGCGCCTTTCGATTTCCAGATTTCCACATCGGCCGTGACCCAATCTGATATGCTGATCTCATTGTTGAAAAACCTTTCCTTGTTCTCATTCCTCGCGTCCATGGTCCCGAGATGTTTATGCACTTTCTCCCACGCGGACTCTCCCGGAACGAGCGTCCCATCGACATCAAAAGCAATTAACTTATACTTCCCTCGCATGCAATCACTTACAAATTCCTTTTCCAAGTTGAGCCGTTCTGTCCGTCCTCTATGGAGAATCCGACGGATTTTATGTCGTCGCGTATCTTGTCCGAGAGCTCATAAATCTTCTTCTTTCGGAGCTCATCCCTTATCTTGCATATGAAATCCATGAGCTTCGGAACGTCGTCGCTCTCGGAAACGCGTTCATACTTCCAGAAAATGTTGAGTATCCTTCCGAACTCCATGAACTGGTCGAACACCTTCTTCGCAAGCCCGACGTATATTTGATGATCGTCCATGAATTTGTTGACGTCGCGAGCCATTTCAAACATTACGGCTATGGCCCCCGCAGTGTTGAAATCATCGTCCATGTAGTCGAAGAACTTCTTCCTGTAATCTGATATTCTGTTCATGAGCTCAACGTTCTGCGCATCCATGCTTCCGGGCTCTTTGTTCGACTGCGAGGCAACACGCACACGCTCAAGCGTGTTGTAAAGGCGCCTCATCTTCTCCTTTGACTCTTCCATCGACTTTTCCGAGAAGTTTATCTCGCTCCGATAGTGCGTTGATAACAAGAAAAGCCTCACGGTTTCGGGGTCGTACTTCTCCAAAATCTCGCGTATTGTGAAGAAATTCCCGAGCGATTTCGACATCTTTTCATTGTTTATCGTGACGAACCCGTTGTGCATCCAATACCTAACGAACTTTTTCCCGGTCGCCGCTTCACTCTGCGCTATCTCGTTCTCGTGATGCGGAAATATGAGGTCGCGGCCACCGCCGTGTATGTCGAGTGTAGGTCCGAGGTACTTCGTGGACATCACGGAGCATTCGATGTGCCATCCAGGACGTCCTGGACCCCACGGGCTGTCCCACGACGGCTCTCCCGGTTTCGCGCTCTTCCAGAGGGCAAAGTCCTGTGGGTTTCGCTTTTTATCGTTCGGCTCTTGCATCATCTCATCGGAGTTGAGATGGGAGAGCTTCCCATAGTCGGAAAATTTGGAGACGTCGTAGTAAACATCGCCGCCCGATTCATACGCATATCCCTTGTCTATGAGCGTCTTCACCATGTTTATTATGTCCTGTATGTGCTTCGTGACGCGTGGATGGACGTCTGCGCGCTTGATTCCAAGAGCGGAAAAGTCCTTGAGCGCCTCTTCAACGAACCTTTCAGAGAGCTTCAGCGGATCTTCACCGAGCTCATGCGCGCGCTTTATTATCTTATCGTCAATGTCCGTGAAATTCTCAACGTATATGACGTGGTATCCCTTGTATTCAAGGTAACGGCGAATCACGTCGAAAGCAACGTAAGAGCGAGCGTGACCAATATGGCACAAGTCGTACGTTGTCGGACCACAGACGTACATTCGCACAACGCCCTCTTCGAGTGGTTTGAACTCTTCTTTCTCCCTTGTCATTGTATTATATATCTTCAGCATTTCTACACCTCAAATGTCAAGTATTTTATAATGTAATAATATAAAAAATTATTTTTCGTGATTCCCAAGAATATACACATGGATTTTTCCGCGTGCAACGGGTTCGTCACCGACGATTTTAACGTAAATCGTTCCGCTGCGTCCATCGTTTCTGCGTTCGATTGACTTGTACAAATCGTATTTTTTCTTTTTATCAATCGAACCGCTCAAAAATTCGAACTCCACGTACCGAAGAATCACCAGTCCGTTCTCCCTCTCGTAAAATTCCTTAGCGAGAGCTCCAACGGCCATGCATGCGAGCGCCGCGCGGTAATCGTTTTGACCAATATAATATACAGGCTGCACCTTCTTGAAATAATCATCGAAAAATTCCAGAACGTCAAGCCTGATCTCACCGACGTGTTCCATATTATCATAATGCTCATCGTAGTGATTGCCCTGTATGTTTTGCTCGCCAACCAGATTGAAAACCTCCACACCCTGTTTATAAATCCTCACACCGTCGCTCGTACGAATCTCAACTGGCTCACCGTACTTCACCATCTTCTTGAACGTCGCAACGTTTGCGGGCGAATCGAGAAAGTGCGCGGCAATTCCGTAGAGCAGCATTCCGGGAACAACGCTATGCTCATCGTGAATTGGATTGGAATCTCCTATCATTTCATTGAATTTCAGAGCGTCGTTTCGTTCAATTATCATTTTCACGGAAACCACAACAAAATTATTTCAAGAACGCTTAAAAAAATATGCGCCAGCCGGGATTTGAACCCGGATCGTTGGCTTTCTTCTGCAACGACCTTCTTGGAAGGCCAATGTCCTAACCAGGTTAGACTACTGGCGCATTTCCATTCTATAATTTAACCGCGCAACATTTAAATTTGTTTTTCAAATCCGCCACTCAGTTCTATGTATTCGCTCATCGTGACGAACTTGTACCCGCGCGCCTTGATGCTCCGAATCCGTTCGTGCAGGGCGTTCAAAAGCCTTTCACCTGAGAAGAGCCAGTTGAACATGAGAAGGCCCGTGATGTCAATGTACTTTTTAAGGTCTATGAATTCCCATGGGTGAAGATAGCCGACGACAACGTCCTCGTCAATCATGGATGCGTTGAATGTTGGAAGGCGGAGAATTATACTCCTCAAATTAATTTTAACCTCCCTGAGACCCGAGGATTCTATCGCATTTTCCGTCCGGCTTTCTATGAATTGAGATGGCGATGTTATGTAGTAGAAGAACCTTGCTGCATCCTTTTTGGTCATTTTCCGCAAGCTCATTGTTTTTGAAATCATCTCCGCCATGGACTTGTGGAATTTTATGAGCTCCTCGCCCGGATTTAGAACGAGTTCTAACAATTCTTTGTTCACCTTTTTTATTGCATTGAGGCCGTGACCTATGAGCGTGCGGCGAAGGATGGAAGAGTCGTACTTGAACCCGAGCTCCTTCAAGACCTCTATCGTGTCCCTGTTGAACCTGAGGTACGGCGCCCGAAAGCCGTAAACTTCCTTTCCTGTGACGCTTTCAAGGATTTCTTTGCACTTTGATATGCTTGCCATCTGCTCGTCCTTCGTCATGCTGTCGAGAATATCGTGGTTGTACGTATGGCATTGGATTTCATGCTTTTTTGAAGCGCGCCTTATGACATCCGGATGGAGCTCCGCCGAGCGCCCCGTGACGAACATTGTTGTTCTTATGCCTTCGTCATCAAGCACATCGAGTATCTTTGGGAGGGCTTCGGAAACGCCTTCGTAGCTTTTCCCGTGTGGTGGGAAGTTCTTCTCGACATCGAACGTGAGCATGAAAAATTTTTCTTGATTCGACATAGCACTATTTTCAAAGTCAAATTATATAAATGTTGAAATTGAATTTAATCTCATGAACGCCAGAAGGATTCTCGTGATAAATTCCGGCAGCAGCTCCATAAAGTTCAAGGTCTTCGACCGTGAGAACGAGGTTGTGTCCGGAATCATTGAGCGCATAGGAAACTCACCAATGTTG
>WALA01000038.1 GCA_015523085.1 Candidatus Aenigmatarchaeota archaeon | reverse complement strand
GGTTCAAGTACAACATAAGCCCGAAAGACGTTGAGGAGTACATACGAAGAAACGAAAAAGAGATAGCAGAAATTGCGAAAAAACTCTACAAGAAGAAAAACATTTACGTCCTCGGGCGCGGGATAAGCTACCCCATAGCGCGTGAGATAGCGCTCAAGCTCAAGGAAGTTGCGTACATACACGCCGAAGGAATGATGGGTGGCGAGCTCAAGCACGGCACCATAGCGCTCATAGAGAAGGGCACACCGGTCATCGCACTAATGTCCGATGAGAATATGGAATCAAATGTAAAGGAGGTTGAGGCGCGCGGCGCATACGTTGTTCCTATTCGCCTGAAAGAATTTGTAATCGAAGGCGCGCTCTTCGGTCATTTGCTATCATATTACATAGCGAAGATGAAACACCTCCCCATAGACAAGCCGAGAAACCTTGCGAAATCCGTCACGGTCGTGTAAGCAAAAAATGATATTTTTCCGCGTCAGCATTCATTTTTTCTTTCCGCGCCCGCGCTGAATTCGGTAGAGCTCCTCAACGTCGCGTATCACACTCGCCTCGTTTGGCGCGCGGTCATACCTTATCCTCACAAGCCTTGGAAACCTGAGCGCGTATCCGGATTCGTAGTTTGGTGATTTCTGTATCTCCTCGTACGCAACCTCGACGACGATCTCCGGCCGTATGACGACCTCGCGGCCGTGCTCCTCAACTATGAGCGGCTTTAACTTCTCTGTGAGCTCCTTCAGCTGCTCATCCGTGAACCCAGAACCCATCATACCTATGGGAAGGAACCCGCTTGGCGTCCGTATCCCGAGAACGTATGAGCCGAGAACGTTTGCGCGCTTTCCTGTTCCCCATTCCGCGCCTATGATAACCAAGTCGAGCGTGTCCATTATCGGTTTCACTTTCAGCCAAAATCCAACGCGCTTTCCCGGACGGTAAATCGCATCGAGGTTCTTGACCATCACACCCTCCTCGCCAACGGACAGCGACCACTTGTAAAATTCTTCTGCTTTCTTGTAATCCTTCGTCTCTATATGCTCCGCGAGAACGAACTTCCCTTTGAGCGGCTTGATTATCTTCTTGAGCATCGCCCAGCGCTCGCGCAATGGTTTTTTGATGTAATTCTCCCCATCGATGTAAATGAGCTCAAAAAGGTTTATCTGAATGGGTATTTCCTTCATCATCTTTTCTATGTCGTACTTCCTCTGTATTCTGCGCGAGAGCTTCTGAAACGGAAGCGGTCGCCCTTTCTCATCTATGGCAACCGTTTCGCCCTCGAGTATGCACCGCTTCGCCTTCACGTGCTTCTTGACGAGCTCAACCAAATCCGGAAACTGCTTCGTCACGTCCTCGAGGCGGCGCGAGAATATCCAAACCTTGTCGCCGTCCTTGTGTATCTGTGTTCGGAATCCGTCGTACTTCGTCTCTATGCATGGATGCTCAAAAGCATCGAGCGCCTCTTTTAGGTTTTTCGCGCGCTCGGCGAGCATGACGCGCAACGGACGTCCGAGAACTATTTTCGCGTTCTTGAGCTCATTTTTGTTTGTGGCGGCTATGCGTGCGACCTCTCCGTAGTCCGTGAGTATGTCGTACGCATCCTCAACGTCTTCGACGCTGGCATCAAACGCCTTCGCAATCGCATCGCGGACAATTCCCTCCGCAACGCCTATGCGCATGTCGCCTATGAGCGTCCGGGTTATGTACTTCGCCTCCATCGGGCTTGCGGACGAAAGGAGCTCCGAAATTATTGAAATCTTCTTCCCCACCGAGCCCTTGCCGCTCATCGAGAGAAACTCCTTGATGTTTTTGTAAACCTTTTCGAGCGTGAGCTCTTTTTTCAAGAGCGAAGCCTGGCGCTTGTGCTTTGAGTAGAACTCCGCCACCTCGCCCAAGTCACCGAGCTCCTTGAACTTCTTCACGACGTCGCTCTCCCGAACGCCAAACGACTTTGCTATGGCCGTCTTCATGAACTCGTTTGCGACACCGAGGTCCTCGAAGCCGAGCGTGAATTTAACCACAAGTGAAAGTTCGTTTGGTGGAACGGACTTGTAGAAATCGGCAAGTATGTCGCGCTTCTCGAGCTTTTTCGTTGTGTGCTCGAGCTTGTCGTAAACTTCCACGATCTTAGAATATTTCATAATTAAAATTCGCGCCAAAGATTAAATTTCTTTTGAGAACAGCTCGTCGAAGAATTTTTTCGCGTTTCTCCGTATCTCCTCGACGTTCCTCTCGACCGCTTTCATGAGCGTTTGCTCGTCCTGGAGGTAGTAAACAAAGTAGCGCCCGCGCTTAGGCGTGCAACATTTTGACGTCTTGTAAACGAATCCGTAGTCTATAAGTTTGTTGAGATACCTATTCACCGTGCTTATGTTTTTCTTCAGCACCCTGCTCACGTCTTTGGACGTCATCGGGCCTTTCTTGAGCAGATGTAGTATCTTTATTTCCGAGTCACTTATGTTGAGAAGCCTCTTCATGCCAGCACCTTTAGATATTTCATTTTTTATGCAAAAATATTTAAAGATTGAATACAAATATTAGAGACGTTACAAAAAAGGAGGTCTTATCATGGAAGAAATTTATGATGTTGCAATAATTGGTGCTGGTCCTGCCGGTCTCAACGCCGCGATTTACGCCCGAAGGCACGGTTTGAAGACACTCGTGCTCTCGAACGAAACGGGTGGAGAAGTCGCAGAGGCAGGTGAAATCGAGAACTACCTCGGGTACAAATCGATAAACGGTGCCGACCTCGCAAAGAAATTTGAGGACCACGCCAAAAAATTCAACCCGGACATGGAATTCGAATACGTGAAGAAGGTTGAAAAGGACGGCGACAACTTCAAAATTGTCGGAGAGTCAAGAACGTATGAATCAAAAACCGTCATAATCGCAACCGGCCGAATACACAGAAGGCTTGAAATTCCAGGCGAGAACGAGTTCGTGGGGCACGGCGTATCTTATTGCGTGACATGTGACGCCCCATTCTTCCAAGACAAGGTGGTGGCGGTTGTCGGCGGTGGAAACACGGCCGTCACGTCCGCGAAGCTCCTCTCGAAGATAGCAAAAAAGGTGTACTTAATCCACCGACGCGACCAATTCCGCGCCGATGAAATTGAAGTGGAAAATGTGAAGCAGTTGAGCAACGTGGAATTCGTCTTGAACTCAGTCGTCACCGAAGTGAAAGGCGACAAAGTCGTGAAAAGCATAGTCGTGAAGAACAAGAATGGCGAAGTCACGGAGCTCAGTGTGGACGGCGTCTTCATAAACATAGGTGAAATAGCAAACTCAACTTTCCTCGATGGAATGGTAAATCTCAATGAGCGCGGCGAAATCGTCGTCAATGAGCTCTGTGAGACGAACGAGCCGGGAATATACGCGGCTGGCGACGTAACGAACAAGCGTGACAAGCAGATTATAACGGCAGCGGCGCAGGGTGCTATCGCCGCGATAAGCGCTTACGAGTATCTTTCCAAAAACAAAAGAATATAAAAATTGCTTCAAAATCATATTGTGGGGTGTGAAAAATGAACGTAAAATTTGATAAATGGGGTCCTGAAAAAGTCGTCATAGTGAGCGACAAGCGCACGGGACTCAAAGGATTTCTGGTCATAGACAACACGGCAGCCGGACCCGGAAAGGGCGGGATAAGAATGGTCCCGGACGTCACGGTTGAAGAGGTTGCCGGTCTCGCACGTGCAATGACATGGAAGAACGCAATGGCGGGCCTTCCGTTCGGTGGCGCGAAATCCGGAATAGCAGCAAACCCACGCGCAATGACGAGGGACAAGAAAATGAAGATTATGCGCGCATTCGCACGGGCGCTCAAACATCTCGTTCCAAACGAGTACATAGCGGGCCCGGACATGAACACGGGAGAGGCCGAGATGGCCGTCTTCGCGGACGAGAATGGCCCGGATTCGTGCACGGGAAAGCCGGCTGAAATGGGAGGCCTTCCGCACGAGCTCGGTTCGACAGGATGGGGCGTGTATCACTCTACTGTCACGGCTTTGAAGTTCTTGAAG
>WALA01000037.1 GCA_015523085.1 Candidatus Aenigmatarchaeota archaeon | reverse complement strand
TTCCGGGAGCAGCTCCATAAAGTTCAAGGTTTTCGACCGTGAGAACGAGGTTGTGTCCGGAATCATTGAGCGCATAGGAAACTCACCAATGTTGCGCGTGAACACCCCGAAAAAAATTATCAAGCGCGTGCGCGCCAAAAACCACGAGCGTGCCATGGATGAGATATTGCACCTGTTGAATGAGCTCGGCATAGGGAGCATAGACGCTGTTGGACACCGCGTCGTCCACGGCGGAACCCTTAGGAAATCCTGCGTAATCACAAAAGAAGTTGAACGCGTGATTGAAAAGAATTCTGAGCTCGCCCCGCTTCACAATCCAGCGAATCTCATGGGAATCCGTGCGGCGAAGCGATTGAACGTTCCCAATGTCGCGGTCTTTGACACCGCCTTCCACTCAACCATGAAGGAAAAGGCGTTCATGTACGGCCTCCCGTTTGAATTTTACAAGAGGTACGGAATAAGAAGGTACGGCTTCCACGGTATAAGCCACAAGTACGTGTACAGTGTGGCCAAAAAAATGCTTCCACACGCAAGAAAATTCATAACGTGCCACCTTGGTAACGGAGCAAGCATAACGGCAATCAAAAACGGACGCTCCGTGGACACGTCCATGGGATTCACCCCACTCGAAGGCCTTATGATGGGAACACGTTCGGGCTCTTTCGACCCGGCGATAGCAGAGTTCCTCGAAAGAAAAGGAATCTCGGCAAGTGAGCTCATCAAAATAGCAAACAAGAAATCTGGCCTTCTTGGAATATCCGGAATAAGTAACGATGTCCGCGACTTGGAGAAATCAAAATCGCCGCGGGCGAAGCTCGCACTTGAAATGTTCTCGTACATAGCGGCGAAAACAATCGGCTCTTACATTGCCGCGATGAATGGAGTCGATGCAATCGTCTTCACGGCAGGCATAGGAGAGAACTCGCCAAAGATAAGAAAGATGATATGCAGCTACTTTACGTTCAGCGGCGTGGTACTCGATAATCGAGCCAACGCAAGAAACGAAACCGTAATATCCTCGAAAAATTCAAAAGTACGAATACTCGTCATAAAAACAAACGAAGAACTCCAAATAGCGAGGGAAACGCGAGCCGTTCTAAAAAATCATTTTGGAAAGAAAAGAACGGCTCGAAGAAAAACGCGCATTTAAATTCTTGGAAACGCTAAATTTATGCATTTTATTCATTTACTTTCTTCCAAGGAATTTTCTGACTTCTGGATTCATATCCTCAACGTACTGCGACATGACCTGTTCGTACAGCTGCTGGACTATCATGACCGTCAAGAGTATTCCAATTCCGCCGCCGAGTACGTTGGTGAAATCCGAAAACGCAGCGAGCACTCCGACAAACAATCCACCCATGGCCGCAAGGGGCATTATGTACCTGTTGAGCACGGTTTCAATTATCCTCGGGTCGCGCCTGAATCCTGGTATCTGCATCCCTATTGACTGGATCTGCTTTGCGACAGAATGCGCATCCATTCCGGATGTTTCCACCCAGAATATTGAGAATATGAGAGAACCTATCGCCATGAACAGGGTGTAAGTTATGGCACGCAATGTGTCTTGCATCATGGGAAGTCCTGTCGTCACGTAAGCGTATCCAACTCCCGCTATGAAACCGAGTATGAGTGATCCCCAAATGATCTTACTGCCTTCGCGCTTGAAAAGGAACTCACTGAGGAGTATTCCTGTGAGCGCGAACGCCCCAAATATTATGACTATTCTCTGTATTGCCGGACTGCTTGGAGGCGTCAAGTAATAAATGAATCCGCCGGTTGGGTATCCGGACGCATCGAATGCACCGAGGAATGTTATTCCCCTGTTGTAAAGCATGTTCGCAAACAACCTTATGTTCGCCAAAAGAGCGGCTATGAGTATAACGGGCATATTGCTCGTGTAAAAGAAGTTGAGAGGCCATCTCCTTGCGAATCCCGTGAATGAACCGAATGCAAGCGGTATTTCAACTTTCACGTCTTGGAAGAAAACGACTATCATGAGGACTATTATCGTAGATATTATGGGTGACAGCGCAATCATAACGGATTCTGTGTTGCCCTGCGTCAAGTACGAAAATATTTGGAGCAAGAGTCCGGTTGGCACAAGAGCTCCGGCTGGCTTCAACGGGCTCAACAGTCGGAGAACAATCGTCTTTGACACCCCGGCCGCTATGAACAACGATATACCAGATCCAATTCCCCATTTGCTGACAACTTCGTCGAGTAGCATGATTATAATTCCGCCGAGCGCAATCTGCAACACGAGTATGGATATGTAAAACGCATTGTTCTGAACGGGGCTTATGGCGCCGAACTTGACGTACGCGTACGCCTCTATGAACGTGAGAAGGAGCGCAAAAATTTTCTGAGCTCCCATAAACTTTGCCTGCCCTTCATCGGAACGCATATCCCAGGGTATGATTTCCGCCCCGACGAGAAGTTGTAGTATTATGGACGCTGTGACTATGGGTCCGATACCAAGCGTGATTATGCTTCCTATCTTTGCGCCGAGTATCATCTCGAGGTACTTGAACCTCTCCGCTATCTGAGACGACATTCCATAAAGTGGTATTTGACCGAGAATGTAATATAACAAGAGAACTATCCCGACCCACTTGAGTCTGGACTTGAAATTAACATGCTGTTTTGGCTCTTCTACTGTGGGAAGATACTTCAAAATCTGGTCCCATGCCAATTTATTCACCTTCGTAAGGAGTCTTCACACTCCCACCGAGCTCCTTAATCTTCTCTTCGGCACGCTTCGTCCATTTCCTGACTATGACATCGACCTTGTGTGTGATTTTTCCCGTGCCGAGAAGCTTTGTGTAACCCATCTTGTCGAGGTTGACCTTTTCGCCCAATTTTTCGAGCTCAAACAAGTTGATTGTTTTTTCCTTCTTGTAAAGTCCCGTGAGTCGCTTCTTTCCAAAATGGTCCGGCTCGTATTTGACTATGTGAGACCACTTATGCTTGTGGGAACCTGCGTATCCAAAACCTCCCTTGTTACCTTTTCCGCGATGTTTTTTCTTCGCGCCGTATCCATGGGTCTTGCTTCCCCGCATCTTGGTGCTTTTCTTTTTTTGTCTGAGAACCATACGATCACCACATCTTCTTAATGAACTCCTCTATCTTCTTGCCCCGGTAGCCAAGGTCGCCCTTTGGAAATGCGAGCTTCGATGATTTGAGGCCACCTCTGGGCGGATTCAGAGCGTAAACGCCATTCTTTTCCTTTCTCTTCTTGCTGAGCTCAGTCACGAACTCATCCGAGACTTCCCCCCACGTAACGAAATCCTTGGCCTTCTTTATCATGGGGAGAAACTTATCATCGACTATGCGCATTCTGTAAAGTCGCGTTAACTTTAGCATTTTAAGTGTGTCTTCCGTTTCCTTTGCAACGTCGACCCTTCCCCTAATTCTGACTACTGCATACATATTCATTCACCAACCTTTCTTTTGTTGAGGTTCTTGAAAGCATTTTCAATGGCGTATATGAAGTTTATCCTGGAGCCCGTGTTTCCGAATGACTTGAACCAGATATCCTTCACTCCGGCGAGTTTGAGGAATTTTTTCGCCTCCTCGGATGCGCACAATCCTATGCCTTTAGGTGCTGGAATAAGCACAACTCTCACAGAGCCGCTCTTCCCTTCGGTTTTCATCGGTATGGAGTGTGGTTGGCCGCACATGCATTCGAGCGACCCGCAACCCCGCTCGATTCTGAATATGTTTATCTTGGCGAGACGAGTTGCCTTTTCAATGGCATCGCGGTTGTCAACACCTTCGGAAAATCCGACACCAACATGACCGTTGCCGTCTCCGACGACAACCATGGATGATATCTTGAACCTTCTTCCGGACCTGTGCATGCGCGCAGTTCTTCTCGTTGGCGTTTTCCTGCTTCCACCACCCTTTCCGGGACTTCCGCCAATGTAAATTATTTCCGATTTTATGTCCGGTATGAGCTTGTCAACTATTTCCGGCTCTTTTATTTTCTCACCAGCGTCTATTATTTCATCTATGGATGAGTATTGACCTTCCATCACTTTCTTTCCGAGTTTGGTGCGGGGAACCCACTCGTAGTACTCCTCGCTTTCGTTCGCCCTTTTGTTGGACCTTTCCCTCTTTGATTTCTTGCCTTTCTCATCACTCATTACGTTCACCTTTCAAAATGGATTCTTTAATTGAATTGAATTTTTCAACTATGTCATTGTTCTTGTAAGATTTTATATGCTCTCCCATTATCCTCGATTCATCGTAAACGTCCTTACCGAGCTTCACGGAAACGCCTGCATCGTTGAAGCCCTTTGCCGCTGCGTAAAGCTTGTTGCCCTTCGTGGAAACGTTGAGTCCGATGTCCAAAACGACTTCGGAGATTCCGAGCTTCATCGCGCGTACGCCCGCGTAAAGCCCCGTTAAATACGCAGCGGGTATTGATTTCACGGAGCTCAGGCCGTACTTTTTAAGCATGTCAGACGTTGCCATGACAAGCGTTTTGTCGCCCTTTGGCTCGTATTTTATGACTTGAACTATGATTCTCTTATTTGATTTTCTAACAACTAATCGCGGCTTTCCTGATTTGAGTAGCGCAAGTCGCTGCCTGTAATCTGTTTTATTGTTCAGCCTTCTTTTCCACTTCATTTTCATTCACCTTTATCAAGTCGTGGTCTTTCAGATAAAACTCCATGTGCGTAACTCCCCTGAACATTCCGCTCCCAACTTTTCTGTATATGTCGCGATAAGTGCCTTCCTTCAAAAGTCCCTTGTCGCGTAGCTCTCTGAGGTGAGCTCGGAGTTTTCTCACTTTAACCATCCACTCTCTTTTTTCGTTTGTGCGCGCGGTTTTCTTCCCCTTTCTTGATCCGTGTCCCTTGCGTCTTCCCTTGCTTTTTTGTTCGAGCTTCTTATTGATTCGGCCGCGCGAATTTCCCGTTATGGGCTTTATTCTCACAACGCCGTCCTTTATGAGCTTTCTTAGGTCGGCTGCTGTTATCGCATTGTTAATGTCGCCAAGCCGTTCTGGGTCTATCCAAACCCGGCTTTTTCCGCATTTCATAATTCTTGCAACTATGGACTTTCTATCAACCATTTAACACACCTAATTCAAATTTTCTTTTATGAGCTCGTCGCTCGGATGACCAAAAATATCGAACTCCGGCTCGAGTCCGAAGCTTTCCATGACCTTCTTCGCGATGTGCGACATTCCAAATTCGCTGAAAACGATTTTACAGTTGTCGCACACGTAGACTCCATTGACGAGTCTTGCGTGCCCTCCGCATATGGGGCATTTTCCGGATTTAAGCATCTTTCTTATCATTGCTTGCACCTTCATTCGGTTGTGCATTGTCACTCGATTCACTTCCAGAGTCAGTTTTCTCCTCTTTTTTCCCTTCAGGCGCTTTTTTGCTTTCTTTGCTTTTTTTCTTAAGCGCCTGCTTTTTCCTTACTGTGT
>WALA01000036.1 GCA_015523085.1 Candidatus Aenigmatarchaeota archaeon | reverse complement strand
GCAAAACCGTTTCTCGGGAAGATCGGGTTTGTCCTCATTGCTGTGGCAGCGCTGCTTTCGACGGGCTCCGCCATAAACGCGACTTTGTACGGGTCTGCGAGAATGAATTACATAATCGCGAAGGACGGTGAGCTCCCGAAGTTCATGGAGGACAAGATTTGGAACAAGCCCATCGAGGGACTGCTCATAACATCGCTTCTTACGCTCATAATCGCAAATTTCTTCGACCTTTCAAGTATTTCCGTCCTTGGTAGCTCCGGATTCCTCATAATCTTCTCGTTCGTGAACCTTGCGAATTTCAAGGACAGTGAGTCGGTTGTCTCGCTACTCGGCTTCTTGATGTGCGCGCTCTCTTTGGCCGTTTTCTTCTATTATGAGCTCCGGACGTGGCAGGCGGTTGTCGAGATGACCGCGCTCGTGGTGTCTCCGTTCGTCATAGAGCTTGCTTACAGGGTTTTGTCGGGTAGGGAGCTCGCCGAGACGATGCGAAAAAACGTTTAAAAAAATTAATTTTAGAATTATGGCAAGGAGGTGTGATTATGTACGAATTGTATTTTTCAATTGGTGTGGCACTTTTTTCCGTGCTGTTCGCGTGGTACACGTATGTTAAGGTTAGCAACGTGCCGCAGGGCAGCAAGGAGATGAAGGAGATTTCAGATTCAATTTACAAAGGCGCATTGACGTTTTTGAACAACGAGTACAAGGTTCTCGTGGTTTTCGTCGCAGTGGTTTTCGCCATAATTTGGGCATTCGTGAATTTGGGAATGGCGGTATCATTCCTTGTTGGCGCATTCCTATCCGCTTTGGCGGGGAACTTGGGAATGAGAGTTGCGACGAAGGCAAACGCGCGCACGGCTGAGGCATCGAAGAAGAGCTTGAACGATGGATTGCGCGTCGCCTTTTCCGCCGGGTCCGTCATGGGATTTCTCATAGTCGGGTTTGGAGTCCTTGGCATAACACTGCTCTACATGATTTACAAGGATGTCAATGTCATTTACGGCTTCAGCTTTGGAGCGTCTTCGATAGCGCTCTTCGCCCGAGTCGGTGGAGGCATATACACGAAGGCGGCCGATGTCGGGGCTGACCTTGTCGGAAAGATTGAGGAGGACATACCCGAAGACGATCCGAGAAACCCGGCTGTCATAGCGGACAACGTAGGTGACAACGTTGGTGACGTCGCTGGAATGGGTGCAGACCTCTACGAATCATACGTCGGCGCCATAATAGCTTCCATGGCGCTCGGAGGAGCTATGTTCGGAGTCAAAGGCGTGCTTCTTCCTCTCACGGTTGCATCTGTCGGAATACTGTCTTCAATAATCGGAACGTTTTTCGTCGGCTCGAAGAAGAACGCGCAGTCGGCTCTCAACCAGGGGGTCATCGCATCAACGCTGCTCATGATTGTGGCGGCGTTTTTCGTTGTCAAATACGGAGTCGGTGACTTGAAAGTTTTCTACTCCGTCCTCACGGGGTTGCTCTCAGGAGTTTTGATAGGATACGCAACGATATACTTCACTTCATACGATTACAAGCCAACGAAGCTCATCTCGAAGTCGGCAACAACGGGGGCGGCGACGAACATAATTTCCGGCCTTTCCATGGGTATGTTGAGCACGGCGGTTCCAGTCCTCACGGTTAGTGCTGCCATAATAATCGCGTACAAACTCTCCGGAATTTACGGCATCGCGATGGCAGGAGTCGGAATGCTCTCGACGCTCGGCATAACGCTTGCCACAGACGCTTACGGCCCAGTTGCGGACAATGCTGCTGGAATTGCTGAGATGGCGCACCTTGGACACGAAATCCGCGAGCGCACGGAGTCGCTTGACGCAGTTGGAAACACGACGGCTGCCATGGGTAAGGGATTCGCCATAGGGTCTGCGGCTCTCACGGCGCTGAGCTTGTTCGTCGTGTACGCTCAGACGATACAGAAGATAACCGGCCACGCGATAAGCATATCGTTGACGAATCCGAACACACTTGCAGGACTTTTCATAGGGGGCCTTCTTCCATTCGTCTTCACGGGTCTGACGCTGAACGCTGTCGGGCGCGCTGCGTCGAAGATGGTCGAAGAGGTCCGAAGGCAGTTCAGGCACATAGAGGGAATTATGGAAGGAAAGAGAAAGCCGGACTACGACAAGTGCATAGAGATAAGCACGAAGGCAGCCATAAATGAGATGATACTTCCGGGTCTCATAGCGATACTGACGCCCATAGTCGTGGGTTACTTCATGGGTCCGGAGGCACTTGGAGGGCTTCTCGGCGGAGCCATAGTCACGGGCTTCTTGCTCGCGATTTTCATGGCCAACGCAGGAGGCGCCTGGGACAACGCGAAGAAGTACATTGAGTCAGGAAAGCACGGAGGAAAAGGATCAAGAGCGCACAAGTCGGCTGTTGTCGGAGACACAGTCGGAGATCCGTTCAAGGACACATCCGGCCCTTCGTTGAACATCTTGATAAAGCTCATGACGATAGTGTCCGTCGTTTTTGCGGCGGCATTGTTCGCGTGAGCTTTCCCTTTTTTATCTTTGATTTCTAAAAGCGATTCTTAGATTCTTATATTGTCGCGACGTCTCCGATTTCCGGTGCTTCCACGTCAACGTCCTTGAATTCGTCCGAGATCAAGTCGGCGAACTTGTCCGTGTCGTCGCCGTGGACGACGAAAACCTTCTTTGGCTTGAGCTTTCTTACGATGTCAAGGAGCTCGCCTTGACCCGCGTGGGCTGAGAAATCGAACCTGAACATGGGCGCGTCTATCGGGAATTCGTCCTCTTCGTTTGAGAAAATTCCGGTTTCGAACAACCTCCTTCCCGGTGTGTCTTCGACCAAGTAGCCCGTGAATATTATCCTTATGTTGTCGTTTCTCATTTTCTCAAGAAGGTAGACGATTGGACCGCCCGTCATCATTCCGGACGTTGTCACGAATATTTTCTTCGTGTCTATTGCCTTGTCACGCTCCCGCGTGCCGCGAACCCACGTCACGCGCTCGAGTATGCTTTTCAAGTTCTTGTAGTTCCTTATGTTGTTCTTGTAGTAGAGTATGATTTCGGACGATTGCTTTATCATGCCGTCGATTGCGATTTTCTTGTACCTGTGCTTGTTGAGCATGAGTAGGATTTCCTGAGAGCGCCCCACGGCAAAGCACGGGAGGAGTATCTTCTCGCCCTTTGCGAGGCCTTCGTTTATCGCGTCGACAAATCGCTTTTCCTCCTCGTCGCGCGGCGGATGCTCGCGGTTTCCGTACGTGCTCTCCATTATGAGGACGTCCGCCTTTTCCGGAAGGGTTGCACCGTTGAGGAGGTACGTCGACGAAAGGTTTATATCGCCTGTGTAGAAAATCCTCTTTCCCTCCTTGTTTAGAAGTATGCCGGCGCTTCCCGGTATGTGGCCAGCGTCGAAGTACTCGACGTTGAATCCGGCGACGTTGCGCTGCTCGTTGTACTCAATCGGGTCGAAGCGCGCGAACGCCTTTTTGATGTTCTGCTTTCTGTACGGCGGCTTGTATCCCTGCTTCAGCGAAACCTTGTAAGAGTCCGTGAGAAGCATCTTTGAAAGGTCGAGCGTCTCGGGTGTCGCGACGGTTTTCGGGTGGCCCCTGTTGAAAAGCACGGGAATTGATCCGCAGTGGTCAAGATGCGCATG
>WALA01000035.1 GCA_015523085.1 Candidatus Aenigmatarchaeota archaeon | reverse complement strand
GGAAAGGATGTCATGCTCGGAATAGACGCCGCAGCATCTGAGTTCTTTGTGAACGGAAAGTACAAAATAGACGGAAAATTGATGTCACGCGAGCGCTTGATGGATTTTTACGAACGATTGGTCGGAGAGTATCCGTTTTTCCTCATAGAGGACCCGTTCGACGAGGAGGACTTCGAAGGATTCGCAAAAATAACGGAAGCAATCGGCAAGAAGATACAGATAATAGGCGATGACATATTCGTCACAAACCCTGTCCGCCTCGGAGAAGGCATAGCGGATGGCGCTGCAAACGCCCTTCTCTTGAAAGTGAACCAGATAGGAACGCTTTCGGAAGCCATCGCATCAGCGCATCTCGCAATGGACAACAATTACGCCGTTATCGTGTCGCACCGTTCCGGCGAAACCGAGGACCCGTATATAGCCCATCTCGCCGTTGGAATAGGCGCACATCAAATAAAAACGGGAGCTCCGTGCAGAGGGGAAAGAACGGCGAAGTACAACGAGCTCTTGAGAATAGAAGAAGTTCTTGGCGACCGCGCGGATTATTGGGGGCGCTACATAAGAAGAAAGCACGCCTTACTTGGGTAGAACCCAATCAACGCCCACCTTTTTCAAATTTTTCAGCTTGAAAACTTTTATCGCATTTTTCGTCGTAGCGTTGTTGACTTCTTCGACGAGAATGCCCTTTTCTTTCGCAATTGCGTCCGCAGTGAAAGATATATTCCATGGCCTGTTCTTGAGCTCGCTTGAGAACGGGTCGAGCCACGGCGAGTCGGTTTCAAGAAGCATATTTTCCAACGGTATGATTTTTGTTTGAAGCTTCCTCCTCATGCTCTTGACGACGAGTGTTGAAAGCGACAGGTAGTATCCGCGCTCTATCGAAAGTTTCGCATCTTCGTCCGTTCCTGAGAAGCAGTGGAATACGACATCGACCTTTGCGTCTTCAAGTATGCGGAAGCAGTCCTTGAAAGCGTCTCGGCAGTGAACAACAATTGGAAGCTTGAGCTCATTGGCAAGCTCAACCATCATCGAAAATATAACCTGGGATTCGCGGCGCTTCTCCCGGTTGGTTATGTTCTTGTAATCGAGACCTATCTCACCTACCGCGACTATTTCCTTCTTCTTCGAGCGGATGAAATTTATGTAATCGTTAATCTCCTTCGGGCTCATCTTCACGGCCGGCTCTGGGTGAAGGCCGAGCGCAGTGAACACGAACCCGCCGTATTTTTTCGACAGAGCAAGTTCCTTATTAGCGTACTCGGGCTCAGCGGCCGAGCTCACTATGGCGTCTATTCTCCTCATGGACTCGTCCACGACATTGTCAACGCCGTCTATGTAGCTCAAATGACAATGAGAGTCAATCATACAAATCACTGGTACTTAACTAAGTTATTAAAATATTAAAACATATACTTGGTTTGATGAACAAGAGAAAATTTGCATCATCAATGAGCAAGATAATAACGGGCGCCTTGATATTCACACTTCTTGGTCCGAATGTAAAAACCAAAAAAGGCGACTTGTCAAAATATCAAGTTAAGCAAGAATTTGGGCAGGCATTCGAGCGCATTTCAAAGGAAGGAACTTACGTGGGTATAAACGGAGCCAACATTGAAAAAGCAAAAATTTACGAATCTTACGCAAGCGCGTTGAACAGCAATGACATTGAAACAATTGAAGAGCGTTCAAAAAGATACGAGAGTTATTTCAAGCGCGCGTCCGAGAAGACCGGCCTTCCGGAATTGTTTCTGAAAGCCATATCGTTCAACGAATCGTCTGTCGGGGAGGCATCGGAAAACGTCATGCAATTGACGCCGATAGCAATCGAGCAGATAAAGGAGACGTACAACGTGAAAATAAATCCAAACGACCCGGGGGAGAGCATAATAGGCGGCGCTCTTCTCCTCGAACACTACAAAAAGGAGCTCGAAAGGAAATTCAAATTCACAGACGATTCCTTGTACGCCGTGCTCGCGCTTTCGTACCGAGTCGGCGAGCCGACGGTATCAAAGTACCTGTCAAAGCTCGGAAAGAAAACAATAGACATAGCAGATGCAAAAAAAGTTGAGGATATGGTAGCGGAAAACGTTCCGTATTACAGCAAGAAAGAAAAGTACCCGGACAAAGTTATGTCATTGATGTTGAAAGGCAAAGTAAAGTTCATTTACAGAGGAAAGGATCTAATTGGCGTGTACGTCAATGACAAATAAATCACTCTATCTCGTATCTAAGTATCGCCCCTATCCCACCAAGCTCGTAAAACTGCTCTCCTTCCCGCGTGTCTCTTGAAATTATCTCCACCTTTGTGCCGAATTGAGCCGCCTTTTCGTCTATCACATCAATGAGTGGAATCTTCTTGACGTACTTCTCGCCATCAATCTTGTTTTCGTACACGAACTTTGAATTGCCGTTCTCGTCTATGAGCTCAACTATGTCCGTGGCTTCGCTCAAAAGTATGGTGTCCACCGCCCCCATAGAGAGCGCCTTCATCGTCTGATCTATGCCGTACGTCGCAAGCGGTTTCTGTTTTCTGAGCTCGGCGAAGAAGCGCTCCAAAATCTTTTTCTCCTTGTAAATGGACGCCTCTTTTATCAAGTCCTCCCCGCGCTCTATCATCTCTTGAAGTCCGAACTCCCCAGTGTACGCTGTGTCCACGGTTCCGAGAACCTTGTCGCGTATCTGATAATTCAGATAGTCGCCCTTGACAAACTCCTCCTTCAATCCTCCCGTGCCTCCGACGAGTATTCCCTTCAAATCGTTGTTTCCCTCAAATGCTTTGGACGCTGCTTCGCCAACGCGCTTAAGGAAATCGTTTTTCAACGCCTCACGTATTCGGGAGAATCGTGCAGAACTTTGACCCCCGGCACGCGTCTTCCCGGGAATTATGGAATCCATGTGCACGAGCGGAACAATTTTCTTCCCCTTCAAGAGCGCAACGTCGGCTTCGTTCTTGTCAAGGCATATGAGGCCGTATATCTCCTTTTCGCGAACCATGTCCTTCAACGGTTCGACTCGAAACCTTTGGTCGCACCAGTACATCTTCACGTTTATCGGCTCTGGTGGTTCTATTGTCCAAAGCTCTATGTCCGGCCACCCCTCGCGCTCAGAAACGTTTCCGCAAAAAACGGCGAGGCCGTTTTCAGGCGTCTTCGTGTAGAGTTGAAGCCTTCTTATTATGCGCTCGAGCGCCGTGACGACGTTCTTTCTCGTCGACTTTGATTTAATGTTCTCCGCGGTCGATTGCTCGTCGCGCAGTTGATTGACTATCTCGTGTATATTATATCCTTGCGGAATGTAAACCGTAACGAGCTCCGTATGTCTGCCTTTCTTCGCCTCAAGCTCCTGCACCAATTTTTTGAGTTTGTAATATCTCTCATCCATAAGAACACCATCAGCTAAGAAAAAGTCATTCGAATTCAATGCACTCTTCTTCGGTTCGCATAATCATCACTTAAAATAAAATGGAAACGTTTAAATTGATTAAACTTCCGCACTTATCTCAACGCCGCCGTCCGTCTTGTCTGATGCATGGCCGCTTGCGACTTCCGAAACGTTCATTATTTTCATTATCTCGTCTTTTATGCGTTCGACATCTGCATTCACAACGACCTTGCGTATCGGGTCTTTCATCTTCATTCCGTTTTTCGTCTTGAACTTCCTCAAGTAGCTGACTATGTCCTTGAGAAGCTCTCCATCCTTCTCCTCGTCGTAAACCCGGTCGTCACTTGGCCACTTTGTCAAGTGAATGGAAAGCACTCCTTCGTGCTCCCTGAAATAGTTCTGATAGAGCTCCTCCGTGATGAACGGCGCAAACGGGGCGAGCATCTTTATCGATGAGAGAAGAACTTTGTAAAGCGTGTAGAGAGCGGATTCGTCCTTGTCCTCGTAAAGTCTGTGCTTTGCAAACTCTATGTAGTAGTCGGCGAATTCGTGCCACACGAACGTTTGTATCTTTGTCAGCGCAACGTTGAATTGATAGTTCTCAATGAGCTCACGAACCTCCGATTCAACTTTCGAAAGCCTTGAGAGTATCCACTTGTCAACAAGCTCGAGCTCACATGGCTCTTTAGGACTCCATTTCTCAAGATGCATCATCGAAAACCTGTAAATGTTCCACAACTTTATGAGGAACTTGTAGCAGTAGTCCATGTCCTTCCACGAGAATGCAGCGTCCTTCCCGTAAAGTCCGAGCAGAACGAGCCCCATTCTTATGGTGTCCGCTCCGTGCTTCTCGAGAACTTCGTCCGGCTCTATGACGTTTCCGAGCGATTTGTGCATCTCGCGCCCGTCCGGACCGAGAACCATTCCATTTATGAGTATCTCGTCCCACGGCTTCTCACCAGTTTCAAGATAGCAACGGAGTATGGTGTAGTAAGCCCACGTGCGGATTATGTCGTGCCCCTGCTGCCGCAACGACGCCGGGTAAAGCTTTTTCCAATTTGGAGATCCTTTCCAATACCCAGAAACCACGAGCGGTGTTATGGAGCTGTCAACCCACCCGTCGCATATATCGGTTTCACCGACTATGTTCGTCGAGCCGCACTTCGGACACTTCGTGATCTTCTTCTCTATCGCCGGATTGACGGGGAGGTCTTTTTCATCCACGGGTATGACCGCACCGCAGTCCTTGCAGTAGTAGAATGGTATGGGCGTCCCGAAAACGCGCTGGCGCGAGATTATCCAATCCCAGTCCATGGAGCTCGCCCAGTTGATAAGACGCGTCTTCATGTACTCGGGTGACCATTTTATCTCGTTGGCGATTTCGATGACCTTTTCGTTGAATTCCTTGGCGGATATCGCCCACTGCTCCTTTGGTATGAATTCAATTGGATTCATGCACGTCTTTCTCTCGGTGTGGCAAAGGACGTTGTGCTTGTAAGGTTCTTCTTTGACGAGAAGACCCTTCATTGCGAGCTCCTCTGTTATCTTCTTTCTCGCCTCGTCCGTCGTCAGGCCGGCGAACTTCCCCGCGTTTTCATTGAGCGTTCCGTCTTCGTTTATTATGTCTATCTCCGGGAGCTTGTACTTCTTCTGCCACTTTATGTCCATCTCGTCCCCGAACGTGCACAAGTACACGGCCCCAGTCCCGAATTCCATGTCGGCTTCCTCGTTCGCGAGAATGGGGACTTCCCTGTCGAAGAAAGGAACAACCGCGTGCTTTCCGACTTTGTCCTTGTATCGCTCGTCGTCCGGGTGAACAAATATGGCAACGCACGCAGGAAGAAGTTCCGGGCGCGTCGTGGCGATTTGTATGTTTCCTCCCTCCTTGACCGGGAATTTTATGTAATAGAGCGTTCCATCAACTTCTTTGTAGCCGACTTCCGCCTTCGCGAGAGTCGTGCGGCATTTCGTGCACCACATCACCGGGTGTTTGACGCGCTTCAAAAGCCCGCGCTTGTAAAGATTGAGCAGCGTCTTCTGGACGAACTTTATGTACTCCGGTGTGTGCGTCTTGTACTCATAATTCCAATCGGAAGAGTAGCCGAGCTCCTTCATCTTCGTCTTCATCTTGTCGATGCTTATCTCAGTCCACTCGGCACACTTTTCGAGAAACTTCTCCTTGTCGTCCTTCTTGATTCCGTACTCCTTTTCGACCTTGAGCTCCGTCGGGAGTCCGTGACAGTCCCACCCCTGCGGGAGAAGGACATTGAATCCGTTCATTCTCTTGTACCGCGCAATTATGTCGTTCCACGTCCACCACAGCGCGTGTCCCATATGCGGAACACCGGAAGTGAAAGGTGGCGGCGTGTCTATGACGTACGGGCGCTCGCCGTTCTCATCGAACTTGTAAATCTCGTTTTCCTCCCAGAATTTTGACCATTTTTTCTCTATTTCCTTTGGGTTGAACTTTTTCGAAATCATTCCAACACCTGCCTATTTATACCATTATTTTGAAGAAAAAATTATAAAAAGAGTGAAAAAGAAGCCCGAATTACGGTTTATAACTTTGGTAGAAGTCTCCGTAATTCTCAAATTCGGGTATTGGATTTTGCCCGTTCGGATACCACCCAGTCGGTCCGCCATCAAAGGGATCTTGCATAACTTCGATCTTTCCTTTCTCTGGGAGCTCTTCTTTGCTTTTAATGATGATGCGATTGTATTTTCTGAATGTCACGCCGTCGCCGTTGTCGAGCACGACCGGCTTGTTTGGCTTTACCAAATAAAGGTCGCCCTTTAGTTTTTTAATGAGCTCATATTCAACAGTAGACGGTTTCGGGTCGAGGAAGCGCGTTGCATTGTTTAGCTCGTAGCCAACTTTGCTCGCAACGTATCTGACCGTCTGACCCGGTTGATTCACAAACTTTTTGATGTCATCGTGCTTCGCATACCCAACGTACGTCCCGACACCGAACGCAATCAAGAGAGCCGCGATGATCGATTTCGCTTTATTCATCTTTGCCACCATCCTTATCACCAGGATTTTTTATGAGTCCCGCTTCCAAAAATATATCATACAAATTATCCTTAATGACTGGTTTCTTCCCGTCTGGATCTTCTATAGAACCCTTTGAAAACGTCAGCCCCTCATTGTGATTTCTCATATATTTTCTAATAAAATTTGCTATTTTTTTGTTCACTCGTTTATCCACAGTAATACTTCCAATCATCATCTCCTTTATCTTTTTATGAACCCTTATTTCTTTCGGAATGGTTTTATTTTTGCGAGATACATATATGTATTCCATCTGACCGTTTTTCTTCGTCTTCTGATTTGGTCTTCCAAAATAATTTATAAGTATATTTTGAAGAATTCCTAATGTATTGCTCGTACCTTCTATATTCATCTCCCAATAGGATCTTTTCTTTCCTTCCTTCTCCGTAACTTTTATTTTGCTCTCATAAAAATCTATTTCATCTTCACCTTCAAATGTTATTACAAGATGCATTTCATATCCATTTTCAGTAGAGCTGTAATTAGCGTAAAGACCACGTTGCTCTGTTTTCCCGTTAACTTCTATTTTATACTGTTCGAATGTGTTTCCAATCTCTTCCAAAAGATTTTCCATTCTTTCATTCTTGCTCGTCAAACGACCACCTTCAATGGAAATTTTATATT
>WALA01000034.1 GCA_015523085.1 Candidatus Aenigmatarchaeota archaeon | reverse complement strand
GGGTTCAAATCCCGGCCGGTCCATCTGGATTTGAACCGTGGTTCATTTCGGAGACCGCAGGTCTTTGAAACGCCGGCTTTGCCGTGCGAATCCCGGCCGGTCCATTGCCTAAAGAGGCACCTTACGGTTCCCCTTTGAGGCTTCATTTCCCTCCCATTGGGTCTTCGACGATATTATCGTAATGATATCTAGGACTCGACCACCATAAGATCCTAAGAGACTCTGGGCAATATCAATGATTTGAGGTTGATTTTATGGAAAACGTGAAAATTGCGTGCGCCACGGACGATGGGATCAATTTTTCCAGAGAGCACTTCGGCTCCGCAAAGAAGTTTCTGATTTACGAGCTCAATCTTGAAAATGGAACGGCGAAACTCGTGGGTGAAATTGAAAATACCACTCCGGAAGAACGGGTTCACGGAGATCCTGCGAAGGCAAAAAATATATCGTATCTCTTGGGAGATGTTGACGCACTTTTTGGGTTTGCATTTGGGCCGAATATGGTCAGGATGCGTGAGAGATTCGTTCCAATCTTGTCAAAAGAACGTAACATTAAGAGCGCTCTGGAAAAACTAAAAAAGCGCACCGGAGATTTGGCGGCGGCAATTGAAAACAAAGGAGTTTTGATCATAGAATGAACTCGTTCGTTCCTTTTTCCGTCTCTTCCATAATGCACGCGTTGTAAATCACGCGCACGCCGTTCTTCCTGCAGAGCTCAATTGCCTCTTCGGACTCTGCGCCCGGCTGAAGCCAAACCGTGCCGACTCCGACTTCTATGCACTCCTTGACAACGCTCACGGCAACCTTTGGAGGCACAACCACGTCTGCGATATCGATATGCTCCGGGACATCGCGCACGGACGGATAGCACTTGATGTGGAAAACGGAGATCGCCTTCGGATTAACCGGAATGGCGCGCACACCCCTGTTAACGAGGTATTTCAGTATTTTGAATCCGTACTTGTCCTCGTTTCTCGATGCCCCGACGACGGCCACAACGATCCCACTTGGGTGTTCGAGGAATTTTCGCGCGCTTTCTATGAGCTCCCTTTGGTTGTCGAATGACGTCTTCGAATCCCACGAGAATTCTGTGTGCTCTTCCGATAGCGTCACGTCTCCGTTTGCTTTCGCCAGGAAGAATACGGCGTCGCGGCCTTTGTAGTGTATTTCCTTCCGGAATCCGGGGATGATCTCGAAGTTCTCTATGCCCGTCTCCTCGCAGAGCTCGCGTATAGCCGCATCTATGTCGTATTCGTTCTCAACGTGTCCCTTTGGGAAGTCCCAGAATCCGCCGTCGCGCTTTTTGAGACTCAAAAATCCGCGCCCGTTGAACACGAGAAAGCCTGCTATTCGCTCACTCATCAAAAACACCCTCTATTTTATGCCCGCACTTCGGGCACTTTCCGTGGTCAAGGTGGTTGACGACGTCGTATCCATTGCGCTCTATGACGTGGTATCCGCACTTCGGGCAGACCGTGTCGCTCTTGCCTGGAACATTGCCAATGTACACGTACTTCACCCCCGCGTCCTCTCCGATTTTCTTCGCGCGTTCGAGCATATCCTTCGGCGTTGGTGGGACGTCCAGCATCTTGTACATCGGGAAAAATCTTGATATGTGCCACACGCTTACGTGGGACGCCACGAACTTTGCGATATCTTCGAGGTCGGAATCGTTGTGCCCCGGTATGAGCAGCGTCGTGACTTCTGTCCAGACGCCCTTCTTTGAGAGAGATTCTATCGTGTCGAGAACTGGGTCGAGCCGGCCGCCCGTGAACTCGCGGTAGAATTTGTCCGACCCCTTGATGTCTATGTTTGCGGCGTCAATGTACTTTGAAATCTCGTCAAGCGGCTCTGGGTTCGTGAATCCGTTGGATATCCAGAGATTCTTGAGGCCCGCCTTCCTTGCGAGCTTTGCTGTGTCGAGGGCGTACTCGAAGAACACGGTCGGCTCCGTGTACGTGTAGGCTATTGACGAGCACTTGTACGACTTGGCGAGCTCAACTATGTCCTCCGGACTGAGGTCGTGACCTGCAATCGGCTTTTTGGGCTTCGGCGCTTGAGATATTTCAAAATTTTGACAAAAACTGCATCTGAGATTGCAGCCCACAGTCGCCACGGAGAACGCCTTCGTTCCGGGGAGGAAGTGATAAAGCGGCTTCTTCTCAATTGGATCAATGCTTACCGACACGGCCTTTCCATAGACGAGTGAGTACAATTTTCCCCCAATGTTCTCGCGGACGCCACACAACCCGCGCATGTTCTCCTTTATTGTGCATTCGTGGGGGCAGAGATGGCATACGACGCTCCCCTGTTTATGCTCGTAGTACATAGCTTCCTTCATGAAATAGAAATCGCGTGCAAAATATAAAAAAGAAAGAAAAGGAAAAGAGGGCTTACTTCTTCGTGAGGATTGTGTAGCCGATGATGGCCACAATGGCTCCCACGACAACCTCTGTCCAAGTCAATGCGCTTCCTGTAAGGAAGAATGGTACTGTCAGGGCTATCAAGCCGAGGATAATCTCGTACCATCCGTTTTTACTGACGCCGAGTGCCCAAGCACCGACGATTACCACCAAGAGTCCCAGTATCACTAGTGTCCATGTTAGTGCCTTTGCCTGAAGGAAGAAAGGCACCACCAAAATGGCCAAACCGAACAACACGGAAAGCCATTTCATCCATTCTTTCGAGTCCATGTTTTCACCATATTAAGATTTGCGCTGAAGTTTAAAAAGTTGACTGAACGGCAATATAGAAGTCATATAATATAGTGTGTATGCGAAATCCAAATCAATTAGGCATCTCTTCCATCACGAGAACGCCATCGTTGAAGACGCGTATGACGCCGCCCGACTCGGAAAGAACGACGGCTATCGCATTCGTCTCCTTCGTTATGGCGCAGGCGGAGTGGTGGCGAGCTCCGAGGCCGGGCAAATCGACTATTGACGTATCTACATTCAGATAGCGTCCAGCCGCGTGTATGTAGCCGGTCTTGTCTATGACGAAGACCCCATCAAGCTGGGCAAAGTTCTTTACAGTTTCTTTGAGGCGCGGGTCGAGTATGTTCCTTTCATCGGACGGGTGGCCTTCGAACGGATTGAGTATGAGCTGCCTCGACTTTTTGAGAACGTTCTCCGAGTCGCCTATTATAAACGCTGTCCCAACGTGCCTGCCCTCCCGGCCTTCCCTGGCGAGCTCCTTCGCAATTTCCATGACGCGGTCGAAGACGTTTGAGTGTATCTCCTTCTTCAGGCGGCGCTTCGAGAACTTCGTGAAATTTTCGTCAATCTTGAATATGAAGAACATGCTGTCGAACTCGAGCCCGACGTCCTTGTCGACGATGCAGAAGACGTAATCACCTTCATGGAGGATGCCTTCATCGACCATCTCGATTATGACCATCCTTATTCGGTTTATGGAATTCGGCGGCATTTTGGACACATCTGCTGTGTAGTACTTTTTCGTGAGCACGCCGTTTTCCTCGCGGAATATCTCTATGTCGAACAGTGAGTTTATCTCGGGGTTCTGTGATATGAGAATGGCGCAGTTGGCCTTGAGAGAGTCGGCTATCTTCGCGGCACCTTCACCTATGAATCTTGCCAAGTTCCCTCTCTTAGCCATGAATATACAATTCTTTTGAGAAATACTTAAAGATTTATATAATAAAGGTGATAAAACGTTTGGATATCAGATATCGAATAAGTCCACGAAATGGCGAACGTAATGCCTCCGCCCTATTTCTGTTTTGTACGCTCCGATGCGCCTGCACCCGAGCTCACGTGCGACGTATCTCATTCGCTCCATGTCCGGTATCGTTTCTGAGCTAAAATACACGCAACCGTCCTTGACAATTCCCTTGTACTCGTACTCTCCGAGGCAATGATGAGGTGTGCTCGTGTCGCCTTCCACTATTTTTCCCTCGGGTGTCAGAATGAATTTTTTCATACCAGTACACACGATTCTTAATTTTTAAATTTCTAACGTTCATTTTTATTCTGATGTACGATCACGAACTTTTGAGCAAAATCGTTGAATACTACAATGGTCAGACCCTCGAAGACACAATAGAGAGCATAGTCGTTCATCCAACGGAGTCGTCGAGGATTCCTGAAAAAAGCATTGTGCTCGTGAACGGGCCGCACATAAGATGGAATGATTTTAAGTACTCGAAATCTTATTTTGGCAAAGTGCGTGGAAAAATTGAAAAGTGCGCGTCTGAGTACAACGGGCGCGGTGTTGTTCTTGTCACAACGCAACTTGATCCAAAGTACATCATTTATCCAAGCAACGGATTTGTGCACAGGGTTCGTCTCGATTGGTTTTTGAAATACTTCAAAGAAAAACTCGCCGACAAAGTCCTGCTTCACGGTCAAATTTACTACAAAGACAGACCGCTTGACCGAAATGAAATCGGCTGCGTGAATGTCGTCGGCGGAATACTCAATGAAAATGGAATAGATTTTGAGCTCGGTGACGTTTTCGGGCCGCTCGGGCGAACTTATAAATTTTAATTCCCATAAAAAGAAGCATGAACAGGATAGTTTTCCTCGGAAGCGGCGGCGGAAGGACGATAATGTTCACGCAGGTTCCCCACACTGGCGGAATTTTTATTGAGCTCGATGGGAAGAAAATGATAATCGATCCCGGGCCTGGGAGCATATGCAACGCGCGGCGGATAAAGCTCGATATAGACGGGACGGAGCTCATTCTCCTCTCGCATCGGCACGTTGACCACGCGACCGATGTGAACGCTTACCTTGACGGGCTTGACACCGGACTCATTGCCGAACGAACGAGTATTGAGGAGGAGCACGTCGTTTCTCCGTATCATTTGAGCAAGGCAAAGTTTGTGAAGCTCGTCTCGGAAGGCGAGGAAATAGCCGTTCCACCGTTGAAGATACGCACAACGAAATGTGTCCACACGTCTCCGGCCGTTGGATTCGTCATTGAGGGAACGAAAAAAATCGGCTACACGTCCGACACGGTATATTACGATGGAATGGAAAGGCAGTTCGACGGCGTCGACGTTTTCATTGCAAACGTTCTCGTTCCGCACGGAAAAACGCCGAACGTTCTCAAACATTTCGGTGTTGATGATGTCATAAAAACTGTGAATTCAATGAACGTCAAGCCGAAGCTCATAGTGCTTTCTCATCTTTCAATGTGGATGCTTCGAAACAATCCAAGTGAACAAGCGTTCATAGTCAAGAAGATGACTGGTGTTCGCACTATTCCGGCAAAAGATGACATGGTCGTGGACCTCGATAATCTCTCAGAACACGATGGAAAACTGAGTAAATTTTTATGAATTGCTCCAATTTGCAAATTCTTTGAGTATTTCGTTTGTGTTTTTTGGAATGTGATCTAGCAGATTTATTTCTTTGTAAATTTTCTCATGTTCTTTCTTTTTATTTTCTATGTCCTTGTGTCTTATTCCTTTTCCATTTGCTTTAGCTATGCTTATTATCTCCAAATACTCTCTATTTTCCTTGCCACCAAACAAAATAAAATCTGGATCTATCATGAAAGGTTTACCATCGTTATAAATGTCGTTGAAATTACTTTCAATATCTGGAAATATCCTAAGTCCGAGAGAAAGTGTTATGCCCAAAACATCGAGAATATTTCCTCTCTCAGTGAAGTATTTTCTCAAATAGTAAAAATTTTTGGTTCCTTTTTGCCCTTCTTTCATTGCAGGAATTGGAACAATGCTCGGAAGAAATGTATTGATTTTTTTCTTTTTTTCTATTCTATTCATGGCGACCAAGAGCATTGGCTCGGGAATAAAAAGATATTTACGTTCGTCAAAACCGTTAAATTCACCTAAGAATAATTTTTTGTATCCATTTACGTCTAAATTCTTGGTTTCTCCGGAGAAGCAAGTTTTTCTGAAATTTCTCATTTCATAATCATCTGGGCTGTATATCCTCGGCTCCCTCAAAACGTATTTTATTTTACCATTTTCATCCGTGAGGAAAACCACGTTTGGCTCCTTTGCTTCATAATTCCACATATCTTCTCTGTATTTCACGTGAAATCTATTTCCATTTATATCAACGATATATTCTGGAGATTTATTTTCCAATTCCTTTTTGTATTCTTTAATCTTCTTTATATCATCTTCCCTCAAATTGGCCTTTAATCCCGTTAAGTGAGTTTCGAACTCTTTCAATTCTTTGTTCATTTTTGTATAAAAGCTAAAAATGTCATACACATCTACTTCTTTTCCTTTCAAATATACTTTCATTATCGGTGAACTCTTTCCAGATGAACTATTTTTTCCATCATTCATGCATTATTTTTTAATTATAAAGTATTTAAATATTTGCTATTAATAAGTAATATAAAAT
>WALA01000033.1 GCA_015523085.1 Candidatus Aenigmatarchaeota archaeon | reverse complement strand
CTCGGGTTCTCCGTCGATTACGAAAGGTTGGAAAGAAACTTCGAGCGCCTTTTCTGGAACGGGGAGTACTACGACGACTTTCTCGGAGACAGGACATCAACGCCAAACATGCTCGTCCCCGTTATACTCGGACTGAGCTCGCATCCAAATGAGATAATAAATTTCGTGGAGAAAAATCTCACGGATAAGTACGGCGTCCTCACGCTTCCGAAGAGCGACCCAAGATTCTCGTTTTCAAACTACCACCGGGGGCAGATATGGTCCCTCACGACCGGGTGGATGACAATTGCGGAGTACATGTACGGAAAGCGCGGTGATGATTATCTCAGAATGCTCGCGAGAACGCAGAGAGTTTGCTATCCGGGCGTTGGGGAAACCTTTGACGATCGAGGAAACGTCCTTGGGTGCAAGGTTCAGGCTTGGGGCTCCGCGATGATAGTCCGGTCAATCCTGGAATTCAATCCCGCTCTTAAGAATGCGAAATATGTATGACGCAAACGCTACGTCGCCCGCTCCGACAGTCGATAACACTCTGCGCGGCTTTATCGTTTCCGTTTTGACGAAATTAGATCCAAAAGACGAGCGTGGCGCGGATGTGCTCAAAATCCTTTTCAACGATCTCTGTGTTGGATACGACATTCGTTCTACTCGATACGTTCCCGCGGCCACGGAAAATTCCTGAGCTCGCCTCACAGCATCTTTCCACTTCTCGTTCTTAACGTAAGTTTTTTGGTACGAATGCGTGTGTATGAAAAGAATGTTGACGCCGTATTTGTTCATTATCTTTTTTCGATCGCCGATGAACTTCCGAACCATCGCGTACTCCGATTCGTTCATCGAAACTATTTTGAAATTGAGTATTGATTTTAGTACGTCCAGTTCGCTCCGTTTGAAAGGAACGAGGTCTGAGAATGCAATCGAAGAATCCGATATCCTTCTAATGATTTCTATGATTTCATCGTCAAATTTCATGGCGTGCCATCCAACAATGGAAACAAATTTCGGTTTCTTGATTCTGATTTTTTTCAAAACCCTTTTCACAAGGTCAAAGCTTTTCGGTGGTTTGTACTCAAGAATGAATCGCGACGGTACTCCGCGAACTTGTATAATGTACGATATGGCACTGCTTGTTTTTCTAGAAATTTCAGATATGGTCGGTATGAAATTTTTCGTTTTCTTCCTGTCGATTTTGAAAATTTCATCCGAGTAAACACCAGCGAAGCCGACGTCCATCCCAAGCGAATTGAACGTAGAAGATTCTATTGCAGCATTCCCGCCTACGTAAGGTTCTCCATCGAGATCAAGACGATCGTTTATGCGAAGCGCAAAATCGTTGTCACTCTTCAATTTCTTCTTCGCCAACCTGCAATACTTTCCAATCGATTTCAGTTGCTCAAAGTTGTCGAACTCAATTATCTTGTCGATCGTCGAGTCGACACCGACGTAAAATTCACTCATTCACCACACCGTACTTTTTCAAAAATCCAAAAATTATTTTCTTAATCTCGTCGAATCCGCGCTCCGTTTTTGATTCAAATCTGCACTTTATCTTCGGCGACGTGTTTGACGCGCGTATTATTCCCCATGAATCACCGAGCTCAATTCTGACACCATCTATGTCGATGACTTTGTAGAGTTTTTTGGCGTCCTCGGAAATGCGCTTCACGATTTCAAACTTCTTGTCGTTGTCGCACGAAAACGAGTACTCCTTGCTCGATATGTAGCGGGGAAGTGAGCTCACGTATTCGGAAAGCGTTTCGCCACGGGACTTGAGATCACCGACTATTTTTGCCACTTCAAGCGCCATGAAAAGGCCGTCGTCGTACGGAAAGTAATCGAGCGGGAAGTACATGTGACCGGTTATCTCGCCGCCGAAGACGGCGTTCGTCTCGAAGATCTTGTCGAGTATGTAGGCGTGGCCACATTTCCACATTATCGGATTGCCTCCGTGAGATACGATGTCTTCAATGAGCGCCATGGACGACCGGACGTCGACGACAACGTTTCCATTCTTGCGCTTCAACGCCTCCCTTGCAAGCATCATTAGAACGAGGTCGCTTGGAACGACGTTTCCCTTTTCGTCCACAACGCCCAGACGGTCACCGTCACCGTCAAATGCAAATCCGACGTCAAGACCGCGCTCAGAGACGACCTTTCTCAACGTGCCCAGCGTTTCTATCTTGTGCGGATCTGCGATATGGTTTGGAAACGTTCCATCAGGGCGCTCGAAAATCGCCTCGACGGAGCACCCGACGTTCTCGAAAACCCTCCTCGGTATTTCTCCGAAAGCACCGTTTCCTATGTCGAGCGCAACGGACAAATTAAGGTCAAATTTATTCGACAGGTAGTTCACGTAATCTTCAACGTAATCCTTCTTCGTGAGCTCACCGCGGTCGCGCTCATTGAACGATCCGCCCATCGCGAGCTCACCTATCTTTGAGACGTCGCCATTGTAAACAGGAAGCGCTCCGCTTTTTTGCAATTTGAATCCGTTCCACTCGGGTGGGTTGTGGGACGCGGTTATCATAACACCGCCGTCGAGTCCGTTGGCGACGGAAAAGTAAAGCACAGGCGTCGGAACGAGCCCTATGTCAACAACATTGAGGCCTCCATCGAGCATGCCTGATATCAGCGATTTTTTCAAAGGTTCGCTCGACAGGCGCATATCGTGCCCGACGGAAAAGATGTTCTTCCTCACCAATTTGCTCGAGAAGAAGAAGTCAGCGTACGCGCGGCCTATTCTATACGCGTCGTCTTCATTGAGCTCCGTTGGGTAAATTCCGCGTATGTCATAGGCCATAAATATGTGTTTGTCCATGATGAAAGTTCTTTTCAAATAATTTAAATTTAGCATACAATTCCAATTATGGATGTTATAGGCATTGGCTCTTTGACGGTTGACATATTCACGGACTCAAAATTCTACATAACCGAATCAGGAACTCGCGGTGTTGAGAATTACATAATGTTCCCACTTGGAAGGAAGAGGCCTGGAAAAATTTACATAAGGGCGGGTGGCTCGTCGGGAAACACAGTGTCGTATCTCTCAAAGCTCGGACTGAAGACGGGCTACTTCACCAAAGTCGGGACGGACCGATTGTCGGATTTCTCCATCGAGGATTTGAAGAAGAGGAACGTTGACGTCAGTCACATAATAAGAGGTCGTGGGCTTGAAATAGGCAGAACGCTCGTGCTCGTATCAAAACGCTCGAAGGACACGACGCTGATAGTCGACCACGGCGCAGCGTCGCTCTTGACAAAAAATGAAATTGCCAGGCACAAAAAGTTCATTTCTTCGGCAAAGCTCATCGACTTAACGAGCTTCACAGGAAAGGCGGTCGATTCTGCGATGGAAGTTTTCAGGTACGGAAATGTCTTCTTCGCGCCCAGTAGGACGATGATAGTCAAGCACAAGAGCTCTGTCAAGAAGATGGTGAAGAAATCGAAATTTTGCGCAATGAATGAAGGCGAGTTTGAGCTCCTCTTCGGCAAGTTCGAAAAGAATGCGAAGAAGGTCGGAATTAGATGCTTCGTCACGCACGGAGCGGATGGAATATCGTATTTCGACGGGAAGAGAATTTACCGAGTCAGTGGAATTCGAGTCCAAGACGTGAAGAACACAACGGGAGCAGGAGACACATCCGCCGCGTGGTTCATATACGGTGTGCTGAATGACATGAGCTCCGAGGAGATAATAAAATACGCCTACGCGGCAGGAGCAATTCACGTCCAGAGCAAGTATGTTGGGGCCCGTGAAGGCACACCAACGAAGAGTGAAATCGAAAAGTTCTTGAAATTGAAAAAGCCGAAGGTAAGAATTCTTGACGCTTGAAAGCCCCGGGAGGGACTCGAACCCTCGACCTGCTGCTGTCCCGACACCCAATTCCTTACGAGGCAGCCACTCTACCAACTGAGCTACCGAGGCATCAAATGCACAAAATATTTTTGTGTGGTTATCTTTTTATTGTTTTTTGAATTTGTCTATGTATTTATCCTCATTCATGGTGAAGTAAAATTTGAAAAGCGCCCCGATAAAAGAAACTTCGTATGGAAATACTATCCACTTGCTATCGACTTCAACGTAAAAGTCTGGCCTTTCGGACGTTGTTGGTTTCATGAAAATCGTGGCAACCTTGAAATTCACGCTCGGATACTTTTCGAGAAGGTTTTTCACCTCCTTTATGGTTCTTCCGCTGTCGACCAAATCGTCGATGACAATGACGTTTCTGTATTTCTTTATCTCGTCTGGTATCTTGCCATGGACCACGATGCTGCCCTGCTTCATTCCGCTGTACGACGACACACGTATGTCAAATTCCGGAACGCCGAAATATTTAGAAACAAACATGGCCGGGTACTTTCCGCCCCGAAGTATGCCGAGAACGGCATCTGGTTTGTACTCGGATTCTATTTTCTTCGAAAGCTTTCCGAGCATGTTCATATATTCTCTTGCTCCAATGTACCGTTTCATTGAAATCACTGCTTTTTCTGATATTATTGTCAGTTAACTTTAAAAGCAATTTGAAGCGGGCGCCCGGAGTCGAACCGGGTTATACCGGTATCTGCGACGTTTTTGCTCTTCTTCGAAACCCTTTCTCTCCAAGAGATCGGGTGGCTGTTCTTTCCGATGAAACCCTTTCTTTCTAAGAAAGGGTTTCTCTGCAGCCGGTCACATGGCCGTTCTGTCACGCCCGCGTGTTTAATGATTATTTTCACAAACATTTATTAAGCTTTTCTGCCGCGCAATTTTTTCCGTATGAGCTCCGCAACTTTTTCGGGAATCGCTGTGTTGACCGCGGCACCGGTGTCGATCTCGAATCCAGCCGGTATTTCTAGGCGGGGGTGAATTTCAAATCTCATGTGATAATCGCCTTTCAAAACCTGCTTCACAACGAGGTTGTACGAGAAATCGCCGAGGAGCGACTTCATGGCTTTCATGAGAGTCGATATCAATTTCGATATCTCATCGACGTGGTCATCATCAAACTGCGATATGTTCCTCATTTTCTTCTTCGGAACTATCCAAACCTCGTACGGTGACTCTGAGAAAAATGGAGCGAAGACCACAAAGCGTTCCGTTTTCGTTATCATACGCTCGGACTTCGATTCAACGGAAAGCACTTTTTTCATCTTCTTGGAATTTCTGAGCTCAGTTCTCATCTCATCTGGAATGAAATCTATGGCCATTATCTGAGAGTGTGGATGCCTGAGCGACGCTCCGGAAGCATCACCGTGATTCTTGAATATTGAAATGTGACGTATCCGTTTCTTCTTCGAGAGTTCGTTGAACCTCGCTATGTACGTGATTATCGTGTTTCTGACGTGGGAAACGTTCCTGAAATCGCTGTAATGATTCGGCGACTCGACGACTATTTCATGATACCCGAAAGCGGGGCGAACATCAAAATCACCATGAACGCTGCCAAGCTCTGGCTTCACGATTGGAAACGCGTTTTCAAAAACGCGCGTCTTCCACTTCCTTCCCCCAAGGCGGAACACCTCATCCGGTGTCTTGTCCTCATTACCGGGGCAGAAGGGGCAGAATTTCTTCTTCTCCTTTGCCGGTACTATCTTTATGTCTTTCGGGCGCTTCATTCTGTCCGGGCAAAATATTATTTTCTTTCCATTAAGCGGATTTATCCTGATCTCATTCATATGACCACCCTAATAAGAATAGTTGTGACGATTTAAATCAATTTATAATTGCCACGACAAATATAATTGTGATAGCATGATTAGAGTTTACGGAGAATTCCCAAGCGTTCGCGGAAGCGTGCCGGAGGACCCACCGTTCGCTGCGCACAAGCCGGACTTTTCCAAAATGAAAAAAGTCGCACGCAAGTACAGAAATCTCAAAAACGTCATAGTCATAGGAAACGGCGGCTCAATAAACAGCTTCCGGGCGATTGCCGGTGCGCTCAAATGCAAAAAGCGCGTTGCCCTTTTGGACACAATGGAGCCGGAAGTGATCAAGCGGACGCGTTCGTTTCGACCGCGTGAAACCGTCGTCATTCCGGTAAGCAAGTCCGGGAACACGGTCGGCGTTTTGGAGGATTTGCTTTACTTGGTCGGACGTGGGTACAAGAACGCGGTCGCTGTCACGGGTGGAGGAGCTCTCAAGGAAATCGCGATGCGGATGAAATGGGACGTCGTCGAGCACCCGAACATAGGAGGTAGGTTCGCGGGAATGACATCGTGCGCATTGCTTCCAGCGCTAGTGTGCGGCCTTGACGCGGAAAGCATATTCAAAGGAGCGCGGAAAGTGTACGCGTCTAAAAAGGCGAAAAACGGAATTTTCAAATTGGCCAAGTCGATGTTCGAGCTCGAGAAGGTCGGGTACGACGAGATCTTTATGCCAATATATTCGGAGCTCCTCGGGGGATTCACGAACCTCATAACGCAGCTCGTCCACGAAACCACGGGAAAGAATGAGCTCGGTCAAACCATCGTAACGGCGATAGCACCCGAGTCACAGCATCACACGAACCAAAGGTTTTTCGGCGGCGTAAAAAACATGGTTGGATTCTTCATAGTAGTCAAGAACCACGAGAAGATTGAAATAAGAGTTCCGAAGAAGCTCAACGATGTGAAAGTTCGTGGGTCGTCATTGTCAATTCTCAACGGCCTTGACCTGGCAAAGTCCATTCACTATGAATTCGAAGGGGTTCTGAGAACCACCCACGAGCGCGGAATTCCATATGCCGTTCTAGAATTGGATAAAGTGAGTGATATGTCCATTGGTGAGCTCATCGCGTTTTGGCAGATGTTTGCGTACTACTCGGCCATCGTCCGAGGGCAGAACCCATTCGACCAGCCCGAAGTGGAGCGCAGCAAGGAAATAACGTTCGAATTGATTAGAAATTTAAATGAGAGGAGGAAAAAGTAATTAGGTGTTTTTATGAAAGAGGTTTGGCTTGTCAAAGGCGAAAAGAACAAAGTCGAAAACATTTTAAAAGGCGATGACACGACATCAAGGCACAGCATATCATTTCACGACCTCGCGACGATGAACCTCGGCGAGGGATACGTGCTTGTTGTCGACGCACCCGAAGACGTCCTGAAAAGGGTGGAGACGCTGTGCGAGGGAATGATTGAAAAGTTTGACAAGAAAGAAGAAGTCCTCAAAATACTCAAAGAAAATGAGGACAAAGCGATCAACGGGTTCGGAAGCATATTCGGGTGATTGAATGAAACTGCGCGAATTAATCGTAAGGCCAACAAAATTCTTCAAAAGGAAGCTCTCACTGAAAGAATCCTTGGCGTGGTTTGCAGCATCAGACCTTGTGTTCTCTGGACTTTACGTTGCAACGCGTAGCTTCGCAAAGGAAATCGGAATTTTCGAATCATTCCTGGCCATATACATGTTCGCGTGGGCGATGTACATAATAACCGGCGGACTTATCACGCTCGCAGCGATATCATTGAGGGCAAAATCGACGAAGAAAATCTTCATGGTTTTCGCGTATTCGTGCACAACATTCCTCTTGTTCGGATGGATACCGTACGTATCCATACTTGCTCTCATTTGGGCTCTCAGCACGACTTTCATAGGGATATCAGAAGTGGAGCACATGTCATACGAGCGCTCTTCACTCGCAGTGTCCATAGGGATTTTCATTTCCGTTCTCGTTTTCCTCGCATCCCTGACGTATTAAATTTCCTATGCACCGACCGGGATTTGAACCCGGATAACGAGCTTGGGAAGCTCGTGTCCTAACCAGGTTAGACCATCGGTGCAAAGAAATATGCGGAGGGCCGGATTCGAACCGACGAACCCATTCCTCGAACGCTGTTGGCGATTCTCTAAGGGACTAGATATCCCATAAGCCATCTCTTGCCTTATGGCTCACGGACAAGTTGATCTTGAGTTTCACTTTCACGGCTTTTCGCTCAACACTCAAGATCTAGCGCCTTTGACCAACTTGGCTACCTCCGCATTTGATTAATTCATTTAGATGCAGAATAATTTAAATATTTTTTACGCGTCACATGGATTTTACCATGTTCTTGATGTCCTCGATTTCTTTCTTCAATTGTTCGAGCGACTCGTTGAGCTCATTCGTCGTCAATTTTGTCGGCTCCACATCGAGCCCCGATGGACGCACGAGGGTCGCGTCAAGATACGCGGTCATTTCATCAAGCTTCTTCAACGACTCATCAAGGGCTTCGAATGTTTTGTTCCTCATGTACTCTATCCTGCTCGCGATGTTCATAATCTCGTGAACGTGAGATATTGACGAGCGCATTGAATTTATCGTGTTCACTATTGTCTTGTACTTATCGAGCTTTATGAAAACCGGCGGGGTTTGACCGCTGTTCACTTTTTCGTGTCCAACTATTTCATGTTTCGGTGGGGTTGGGGGCACTGAAAATGATTCGGGGCCTTTCCCCGAATTTGTTTCAGGTGTGGCCATTTCAGTTCCCTTGTGAGAAATATGATTGTTTTGAGTGGCATTATTAGAAATATTTACATTATTATTCACATTATTCTTGATGTCGCCTTCGTGCGGTTTGGCTTTGGGCTTTGAAGGCATCGGGCCAAACAAGTCGTCTATGTCAAGGTCTATGACACCGTGGTCCACGGGGTTGTCTCGAGAAGAAACAGCTTTTTTTATTTCTTCTATGGACTTTTCTTTATCCCGCTTCTTTCCCCAGAACATCATATCACAATTTATTTTACATTGCGAACATTTAAAAAACTATTAACACTTGATGCAAGTCAATCTTTTTAACGATTGGCAATAAATTTCATTTGCTCCCTATGAAGAGACCCTATGGGCGGACTGAGGGAGCTCACAACTTGAATCTCAGGAATCCGCCTATGCCGCCGAAGTTGTAAAATTGCTCGCCGCTCGGATGCTTTGAGGAAATTATGTGTATTTTCGTTCTCATCTGTTTCGCCTTCTCGAGAACGTCTTCGTTTTCGCGGAGTATTCTATCGGAAATGAGAAGCATGTCGACTGCACCATTTTCAAGTGCTCTTAGGGTTTCATCGCGTCCGTAAACGACGAGACCGTCTTTCTTGAGCTCCGTGAAGAATTTTTCAATCATATCCGTGTCCTTTGATATTTCTGAATCGCGCATGACGCTTTTGAGTATTCCGCGCCGAATCGCCTCGTTGAGTCCGACTATGCCCGTGGATGACACGGAGTCGATGTATTTTTTCTTTTCCAGGCCTTTGTAAACGCGCTCCTTTGCGAATCCGGGTCCGACAATGGCAACCGTTTCGATTTCCGAGCTTTTCAGGAAGTTTATTATGTCCTTGTAATATTTCTCGTTGTCGGATGCATACATCTTCCCGGAGCTTCCGGAGAAGTGGGCAAGACGCCTTATCCGCGTCGACACCTCGAAAACATCGCACTCATCGTCGTCGAGAACGCAGACAAGAATGGGATTTATTTTGTGCGATGAGCTCCGTATGCGTTCAATCTCGTAATCCTTCCATTTGTGAACCAGCGTGAAAACATCGCCGACGCGCACCTCGAACGTGTGATGGCCGTGTGGAATGTCCTCGGACGCCTCTTTTATGAGTCCTTGAACACGGAGTTCGTCTGAGCCGAACGACGACTTCTCGGCCTCGAGAACGACGAAAATCTTGCGGCGCTCTTTCTTGCCTGACATGTCTATGCTCCGAACTGTGCTTCCCTTAAGGACATCTCCTTTTTGAATGATGTCTTTGAGCATCCACAGATCGTCAAGCGTCTCCACGGAGAGTTTCATTTCGCCGCTTTTCCTGTCGTAGTGAATTATCTTCATAATTATTCAACCGTTTTTTAAGTTTATAAAATAGTGAGAGACATATTATATTAGGTGGAAAAATGGATAGTTTTTTGAAATGGTTCATAATCGGCCTTGTGCTGCTATTTTTCATTTACCTAATGAGCGGCGTAAAGACCGACGTTTCATCATTGTCACCCACCCAACGAAACGTGACCCCTCCACCGGCAACATCCATTTTCAACCAAAGCAGCGGATACGTTGGTAAGGAAGACGTTGTCGCCGCGAAGACGTTTTGGATAAGGAACTTCAACACGTCAAAAGACGTGGACAATCAGATATTCAGCTACTACGATACGAGCGTGTACAACGGCCTCCTATTCGGGAAAAAGTACATAGTCATGACAGCGCATCCGGACCTCAAAAATTACGTGTCGTCTTCAATTGATTTCACGGTGTCCGACACAAACAGGTACGGAGCTCTGAAAATAATGGTCAACGATTTCATAGTCGGCGAAGACGTTTACGACGTCGGCTCATACTCAATACCAATAAAAAAGGAATGGCTCGCAAATGAAACGAAGATAATATTCTATCCGGAATCATCCTCGTGGCGCTTGTGGGCTCCAACGCTTTACAACATATCCGGCGCGTCTCTCATAGTGAAGCGCTATTATGAGAGGCCGTTTGTATTCAAGTTCAACCTCACAGACGGCGTGAAGTCGGTAAGCAGAGCTCAGATAAAGATAAATTTGGTTGCGGCGAAAGGGAATATCAACGTGTTCTTCAACGGCAACTTGGTTTACAACGGCTCTCCGCAAACAAACAGCTTTGTCGTGGACGTTCCAAAGAGCGACGTAAAGATAGGCGAGAACGAAGTGAAATTTGAATCGGGGGACAACGGCGAATACGAAGGAAGCGCCCTCATTGAAGTGGATTACATAACAACGGCTGTGCGCCAGGTTGAAAAGGACGTGTACTTCGACGGAAACGACTACGACTATCTGAGGTACGAGCCCGGACGGGTGTCGTTCCAAATAGTCCGCACGTACTCGGACGGCGGGTACGAACTCGAGATAATAAACTCAAACGGCGTCGTGACGAAAAAGTTCGGCGAGGCGGAACCCGGTTTTTACTCGTATGAGCTCCCGCAAGGAGTCGTCACAATCGGGAACAACAGGTTCATTGTGAAGTCGGTTGACGGAGCTTCGTTCGACGTTTTTGGATTTGATG
>WALA01000032.1 GCA_015523085.1 Candidatus Aenigmatarchaeota archaeon | reverse complement strand
CTCGAATTCGGTTCCTTCAAGCGATACGCGAACTTTTCTTATGTAGAAGTCCCTTCCAAGCTCGATGAGCTTTGCGCGCTTTTTAATGGCAGCGTCTTCAATGATTTTTTTCGCTCTGCCTGTCACGGATGATATAACGACCCCCCTTTTAATTATGCCCGCCTTTTCCTTTGCTATCGACTCGACAGTTTGACCGAGGTAATTTGTGTGGTCTATTCCTATGCTCGTTATTATTTCCACGGACGGGAACACAATGTTCGTTGCGTCCAGGCGACCGCCCATTCCAACTTCCACCACAGCTATGTCAACGTTTCTGTCTTGGAAGTATTTTAGAGCGACGCACGTCAAGAATTCGAAAAAGCTCAACTTATCGTTCTCGCTTCTCATTATTTTCTTCGCGTACTTGTCGAACTCCTTTCTTGAAATCTTCTTGCCGTTTATTTGTATTCTCTCATACGGGCTGACGAGGTGTGGGGACGTGTAGAGGCCGACCTTGTATTTTTTTGAAAGTATCGCCGACAATGTGGCGCACGTCGATCCCTTTCCATTTGTTCCGGCAACGTGAATCACCTTGAACGTTTGCTTGTAGCCGATTTTTTTGCAAACACTTCTTATCCTCTTCAAATCCCACGCAACAGGTCGCGGACGGTTCATGATTTCGTTTACAATGCTCATTGAATTAATTTCCCGGGCATCAATTTAAATTTTCCGACTGAATTGAATTATGCGCACAGGAATTGCCAACCTACCCCTTCATGGCGGCCATGCTCCGCCCTGGCTTTTCAAGAGGATGGTCATGCTCGGACGTGAAATATCGGAAGTCATAATTGACGAGTATTCTACGGATGAATTCTTGCGTCGCCTATCCGACCCATTTTGGTTCCAGGCCTTCTCGTGCGTTCTCGGGTACGATTGGCATTCGAGCGGAACGACAACCGTGACGATGGGTGCTCTCAAGGAAGCCCTCGGCCCGGAGCTCGGAGTTGCTGTTTGCGGCGGGAAGGGCAGGACGTCAAGGAAGACACCAGATGAGATAGTGAAATTCGGAGATGTCATGGGAGTCGAGCACGTTGATGGGTTGGTGAACGTGAGTAGACTTGTGGCGAAGGTGGATAACTCCGCTCTTCAAGACGGGTATCACCTCTACCATCACACGTTCGTCCTCGATGAACACGGGCATTGGGTAGTCGTTCAGCAGGGAATGAATGGGTCGTACGCCAGACGGTATCATTGGATTTGGGGTGGCAATGACTTTGTCAATGCGCCACCAAGGGAAATCGCGGCTCAAAGGGTTGAGAAGCGCGTACTCGACCTTACGTCTCGCCAGAACTCGCCTTTGCGGAGCGCAAGCGTCGATGTCGCAAACGATTTCAAGGAGCTCACCATGCCACCGAACCACGAAATAAAAATTACGAAGCCGATTTTGAAAACCCTCGAGAAGGTTAGGGAAATCCGCCCAAAAGATTTCAAGGAGCTCATATCGATACAGGGGGTTGGTGAGAAAACGCTTCGGGCGCTGGCGCTCGTCTCTAACGTCATTTACGGAGCTCCCATTGATTGGAAAGACCCGGCAAAGTTTTCCTATGCGCACGGGGGCAAAGACGGAATTCCATACCCTGTTGACAGGGGCACTTACGACAAAACAATAGAAATTCTCAAGAGCGCCGTGGATAGTGCGAAGATAGGTGAAAGGGATAGGATTCGTGCGATAAAGCGCTTGAACGACTTTTTGACTGACCCAAGTTATTAAAGTTTTCGATTAAAAAGTATCTCATGAACTATCTCAATACAGGGAATGTCATATTTGCTCTATTTTTGATCGCGGTCGCATTTGTGCTTTACAAGGATAGAAAACGCATAAAATTCGAGGGTGGAATGTTTCTCAGGCGCACGAAGCGCGGTGTCTCGTGGATTGAAAACGTTTATTCAAGGCACAAAAAATTTTGGAATGTGTATGCAACGGCGTCTTACATTTTCACGCCAATGGCGGTGGCTTTTGCATCGTATTGGGTTCTGAAAAATTCATATGAAATCCTCTCCGGCGCAACGAAAATGGGCGCGGGGCTTGTTCTTCCATCGCCATCGTCAAGCGTCGTGATAGGGTCTGGGTACATATTCTTGCCGTTGTGGCTTTGGATACTTGGGATAATATCCATAGTTGTTCCGCATGAGCTTTCTCACGGTCTTGTCGCTCTGTCCCAGAACATAAAAATCAAGAAAATCGGATATGCATTTTTCCTTTTCATTCCTGCCGCGTTCGTCGAACCGGACGAGCGCGAACTGAAGCGAGCCGATCCAAAGAAGAAAATAAAGATATACGGCGCGGGGTCATTCGCGAATTTCTTGGTCGCGATGTCGTGCATTCTCGCAAACTTAATACTCGTTAATGCGTTTTTCTACAACTACGGAGTCGGATTCAGCGGTCTTGTGAACAACTCCGGAGCGTACAACGTCTCCCTGAACGGAACGATAACGTACGTTAACGGCGTACGCGTTCATAACGTTAGAGAATTTGAAAGCGTTATGAAAAATGTTCGTCCTGGATTCTACGTGACGGTCGTCGCTTCAAACAGAACGTATAAGATAAAAACAATTTCCGAAGGCGGAAAGACGATAATCGGAATATACGGCGTCTCAAACGAGAAGAAATCGCGCATACCAGGGGCGGAAAAAATCCTGACTCCTATAATTTACATAATCATGTGGCTCGGCATACTTAACCTGGGAGTCGGGCTTGTCAACATGCTTCCCATAAAGCCACTTGACGGCGGGCTTATCATCGAAGAATTTTTGAAAGGCAAGGTTGGGAAGTACGTCGAAGTTGCCAATATTATATCAATAATTTTCGCAATAGTTCTCCTATTCAACGTCATAGGTCCGAGACTGGTGTGAGTATGAACGGAACGTACACCCTCATAATGGAGCTCAGACCAGGAAGGAAAATTGCCGTGGGAAAACTTGGCACGTTTGCTTTCAATGAAGGATTTTACGTTTACGTTGGCTCTGCCATGAACGGCGTTGAGCGTCGAGTTTCGCGTCATATCTCAAAGAAAAAGAAATTCCATTGGCACATCGATTACTTGCTTGAGCACGCGAAAATTTTGCGCGCTCTTGCCGTCAGTGGAAGGCACGAGTCGGAGCTCGCCAGGGGAATGCTCGAACACGGTGTCGTTG
>WALA01000031.1 GCA_015523085.1 Candidatus Aenigmatarchaeota archaeon | reverse complement strand
TAAGAGACAGAAATTCGGGCTGAAGATAGTCGAATATCTTTCCGGAGCTCAGATTGCAAAGCGTGTGAAAAATGAGATGGTGATACAATGAACCTTGAAGTGGAAATTCTGAAATTTTTATCAGAGCGGCACGTGGTGCCAAAGCGCGAGCTTCTCGATAAATTCAGTTCTGCCGGGAAGAGCGCCGTGATGAGCGCGCTGAACTCGTTGAAGACGCAGGGGTTCGTTTCAATAATAAGTCCTATGGGTCCGGAGACGGTCGTCGTGACGCGCTACGGCCTCGAGGAGGCGGAGAAGCTCTAGTAGTCGAAACCCCCGGCGGGTTTCTGCACTTCCTGCAACCATTATTCGAAACCACCAGCGGGTTTCCAAATCAACAAACCAGCAACTCATAATATATATTGGCTTGCTGATTTGCTGCCACTTCCAGCACCCACAACCGAAATCATAAACCATTATTCGAAACCACCAAAAGATTTTCAAACCAGCAACCCATATCACATCTTGGCTTGCTTACTCACAACCATTGCAACCATCTTTTTTTTGATTTTTGATCATCCGTTCCTCGCAATGGACGCCGAATCGGTATCTGAAAGCATTTAAAAATTTCTCCATTCATTATTTTATTCGCATAGCCCCGTAGTGTAGTGGCCAAGCATGCGAGGCTCTGGACCTCGCGACAGCGGTTCGAATCCGCTCGGGGCTATTTGGTGGTTCGATGAAAAAGAAGACGAAGGAGAAACTTTTTGCGTGGGTTACTGCCATCATATTTCTGACATCAATGGTGATGTTCGGCATAAATTTCATACCGCAAAAAAAGAAAGCCGTTCAGTTGAAAACCTACTACACACGTCCCCTGAACGCGGATGAAATGAACGAGGCTCTCATGACGAGGCGCGAAGTCGTGACGTTCTACCACCCGAAAGCGTGCTGTGAGAATACGCGGAATTACTTGATTGGCGCCGAAAATTATTCGTCCGGCGCGGTAATACTGTGCGACATTCCATCGAACAACAGGACGATTGAATTTGACAGCTACTTGGGAAGCGATTATCTCAATGGAACGGATGTTGAGAACACGACAAAAGTTTCCGAGTATTTGTGCAGATACCTTGTGGTGAAGTACCTACTCCCGGAGTGTGTCCAGTAATTTTTTTACCTTGCCGACAACGTCGTTCGTTTTCAATATTTTTTCGAGTTCTTTCACAATTTCCCTGTCACTCATAGTACCGCCTTACGAAATCTTCCACGAACTTTGGAATTTCATCCGACCAGGCGACGCGTCCCTGCGCCGTCTCGTGACGCCCGCCACCACGCCCGCCAAACTTCTCACAAGTCGCCTTTACGATGTCGCCCGCTCCAACCACCGGGCTTTTTGAAATTGAAAAGATTATGTTTCCGTCAGACAGGACGACAATCCTGTTCTCTTTCTGGAGCTCCTTCGCGACGTCCATCGGATAGTCGCACTTCGCGACTATGAGCTCAGCGCCTCCAATTTTTTTCGCGCGTGCTTCGAGTGCCTGACTTTCTTTTTTGATGTAGTTGCGCTTGCTTTCGCGTTCGCTCTCGAACTTCCTCTTGGCGCGCTCAACAAGACTGGCAACTTTCGAGACGACTTCTTCACGCGAGCAGTTTAGAAGCTTTGTGAGCTCGTCGACGATTTCGTGCATTCTATTTTCATACGCCTCCGCGGCAGGACCGGCGACAAACTCTATCCTTATTATGCCGTCTTGTATGCGCTCCGTCTTGAGTATTATGATTTTTCCGATTTCTTTCGTGTTCTTCACGTGCGTTCCACCGCACGCCTCGTGGTCTATGTCGTCTATGGACACGATCCTTAAAACCTTTCCCGGAACAGCGCCGCCCTGGTATATGCGCACCGTGTAGCGCCTTTCCGCTTCTGTGCGCGTGAGCTCTTCAATTGTGACATCGTATCCATTTTGGACGATTTTGTTGGCAGCGTCTTCTATTTTTCTTACATCATCTTCCGAGAGCGTTTTGTAGTGCGTTATGTCAAGATGCGCCTTGTCTTCGGATTTGTGAGCTCCGTGCTGCCAAATGTGCTTTCCAAGAACGGACCTTGCGGCAGCGTTTATCACGTGCGTTGCCGTGTGGTGTATGGTGAGCTGCTTGCGGCGCTCCATGTTTATCTTGCAATGGACCTTGTCGCCGACGCTAAACTCGCCGTCGACTTTGTGCAGCACAACACCCTTTACTTTCCGCACGTCTGAAACGAACTTTCCGTTCATCGTGCCCGTGTCGTGCTCTTGCCCTCCGCTTTCCGGGTAAAACGCTGTCCTGTCAAGAACGACCCAACCTTCTATGACTTTTATCACGTTTGCATCGAATTCGGAGACGTCACTGTGATATAGGTCCAATGTCTTCGGTATGCCGTTGACGTCCACGGAGAATTTTTTCTTTTCCTTCTTTGAGAATTTTTTCCGCTCGTTGAGCTTCGAGTAGAAGTTGTCGGGTATTTCAAGCGATATACCCTCTTTCTTCGCCTCTTCGACGACGCTTTCCGGGCTTATTCCGTAAGACTCGTAAAGCATTACGAAATCGTCCGCACTCATATTTTTCTTCACGTACTTGACCACGATTTTCCTCGCCTTTTCTTTGGATGACTCGTACCGCTCGCGCTCCACGTCTATCACATCGTGAACGACGTTTTCCATGTCGCCGACATCGTCGTAGAGCCCGCGAACGTCCTCAACTTCTTTTGAAACGACCTTGTGAACATCGATCCCGAGCTCATTCGCCATCGAGAATGCGCGCCTCAAAACGTAACGCAAGTTGTAGCCGCCACCAGCGTTGCTTGGGAGGGCACCGTCGTTTATGGCGATGAGAAGTGTTCTCATATGGTCGGCTATGGCGTAAATCTTCTTCATAGTGTTCACGTGGTCTTTCAGGTACGCAACATCGTATCCAGTCTTGGATGATATCTCCTTCCACGCGCTCTCCATGCTCATTTCATCCGCGTTGAGTATGGCGGCGTACTGCGGAAAGACATTCCATACATCCTTGTCGCGCTTGAACCCGACTGTGTCGATTATGTACTTCAATGTTTTCGGGAAGACGTTGTCGTACGACGTCGGCGTTCCGTTGAGTATCCACGGCGTTCTTTCCAGGCCCGCGCCCATGTCTATGACTTTCGTTTTAAGTTCGCGCGGTCCGGACGGCGACATTTCGTACTGCATGTAAACCTGATTGCCGAGCTCAAGCCCCTTTGAGAAGAATTCTATGCTGACGCCGAAGTTTCCTCCACCTGCCCATCCGTCTTCGTGAAATATTATGTCGTCGTCACGTATGCCGAGGTTTTTTAGAAACTCGTGTATGTACGCTATGCCCTCGTTCTTGAAGTAGACATAGTGGTTTGGCGTGTTGAAGGCGTGCTCTCCAACCATAACGAATCCCGTGTAGTGACGGCCCGAAAGTCCAACGTTGTCAACGTCGTTGAATCTCAAACAGAACTGTGGAACGAGCAGCGGGTTTGCCGGCGGGTCGACTTCGCCCGAGACGACGTGTGGCTGAAAATCGTATATCGATGCTTGAACGAAATAAACATCATCTCGCCACCTCGCGACAACCGGATATCTTTTTATTGGAGTGTGGCCGAGCGATTTGAAGGTTTTCACCCAACCCTCCTTCCAGGCGTCCACGTATCCGAGTCGCTTGCTTGTCGGAGGATTACCTATGAATCCATAGGGGAGCTCCCCCGCCTTTTCACGACACACTGGGTCGTCGCAGTAGTCGCGCGGAGTCGTCGACCAAAAATGGCGTCCGCAGAACTTGCACGTGTACCTCTTG
>WALA01000030.1 GCA_015523085.1 Candidatus Aenigmatarchaeota archaeon | reverse complement strand
CCTCCTCGTTCATATCGTGCGGGGGCTCTTCATCGAGCTCTACCAGGCACGTCTCGTTCGGATAGACGTAGTAAACGAATTTGTTTTTCTTTTCGGCTTCGAACATTGCCGCTCGGTCGGTCGAGCCCATTTCACCGCGCGCGGTGTGAAGAACGCGCATGACGTTCATTGTTGGCGCTTCCTTTTGTTCAGACGAGCACGAGCAGAACAGCTTGTGCGTGTCAAGGCGCTGATGTATCTCAACCCCTATCTTCACGCCCATTGACGCGTACTTCTCTTCGTCCTTGAGATTGTCTATCAGCTCATCGAGCTTCTTCTCGAACTCCTCAACGCTTCCGTTGTTTTCAACCGTTATGTCGGCCATTTCTATGACCTTTCCAACGCCCTTGTTTTTTATGTCAATCTCATCGCGCTTGAAAAATTCTTCCCTCGTTTGCGGGTCGCGTTCGTTCCTGCGCGAGTAGCGGACGTCTTTTGATGCGTCCACGAACACCACTTTCGCATTTGGGAACTTCTTCTTGATTTCGTAAATCTCCTCGGGTGAGCGCGAGCCATCGAGCACAACGTTGTCGGATTTTATCTTCCCGACAATCATCTTTCCGAGAGCCCCCATGCCGAGCTCAGAGCGCAAGATGTCGCCAAGCTTTGATAGGTTCATCTTTGTCGGCTCGAGACCGCGCTTTTTGCACTCCTCGACAAGTATGTCGGAGAACGTCAACTTTGTAAACCCCTTCGTTTCGAGGTATTTTGAAGCAAACGTTTTTCCAGACCTTGCAAGTCCCGTGAGTATCAATATCATAGCATCACCACAAAAATGACCTTGGATCGCTCCTCTTCGTGATTTCACCTGCGAAGTTCGTCGCCATCATCTTTCGCACTTCGTCCATGTCGTTCGTGTGGCCGAGCACCCACCCGAGCTTGACGTAAGCCGTCTCCGGGAGCATGTCCTCCCCCGGTATGGCGCGCGCATCGTGATAGAGCTTACGCAGGTTTGAATAAACATTTGTGTTCACGCGGCCGTAAAGCGTCTGCGTAACCACGACCACCGGAATTCCATCATTGATGGCGGATTTTATGTTTCCGAGCCAATCCGTCGGAACGTGCCCGAGTCCTGTACCCTCTATGACGACTCCGTGAGCTCCGTTATCCACGGCAAATTCAAGCATTTTGGGATCTGAGCCGGGATATGCTTTCAAGAGCGCCACGTTCTTGTCGAACTTGCTATCAAGCTCCCCTATGTCACCGCACTTTTTGTAATCCTGCAAGCGCTCGATGCGGCCGTTTGGGAACACGTGGGCTATCGGTATGTCGTTTATGGGTCGGAAAGCGTCCCGTCTCGATGAGTGCATCTTTCGCACCTTCGTCCCGCGTATGAAGGCGCAGTAATCATCGTTCATGGTCGCGTGCATGCACACACCGACTTCTCCTATGTCGGACACGGAAACGTGCGCAGCGCAAATCAAGTTCATGTACGCGTCCGAGCTCGGCCTGTCTATGCTGCGTTGAGCGCCAACGAGCACTATTGGAACGCGAACATCCTTTAAGAAAAACGATAATGCGGCGGCCGTGAAATGAAGCGTGTCCGTGCCGTGCGCTATTATGACACCCTTTGCTCCGTCTTTGATGCTCTTGTAAACATCCCTTGAGAGTGAAACCCAATCATCTGGCGTCATGTCCTCGCTCATTTTTGTGAACGGCGACTTTATCTCGTGTATGTTCACTATGTCGCGGAGCTCCGCTATTCCGAGCTCGCTCGGGTCGACGAGCGCACTCACTCCTCCCGTCTCGTAATCAACCTTGGACGCTATTGTGCCCCCTGTGACGATGAGCGAGACCTTCGGTTTCGATTCATCGAACGGCATCAACTCGCGCGCTGGTGCGCGCTTCTTCTTTGCCACGATTTCGACGGACTTTATGTTTCCTTCGCTTATGCCGATGTTGTACCCGTTGCTGAGCTTTAGAACGAGCTTGCCGGCGTCTCCAACGTTCGGGCGCGGCATTAGAATGCCCTGAAAGTCGCCTTTCAATGAGTGAACGATTATTTCATCCCCTATTTCGGCGCTCCCAATGAGCTTTTTAATGTTTTCCGAATACATGAAATTTAATAATGCAGAAAAGTTTTAATTGATGAATTTTTGCAACCACAGAAAAGTATTTAAAGGTTTCTATCAATTAATTATCAAATAATAACAAAAATATGAAATCTTTTTGAGGTGAAGAAAAATGGAAGCAAAGAACTTGCTTATCATTTCGATAAGTTTTGTGGTTCTAGTGATAGCCATACTCTACTTGGCAAGTTCCATACCAACCGGAACGCCAACGTGGGTAACGAGTCAGAAAAAGGCGCAGCCGACGCAGGCGCAATACCTTCAAATGGTGACCCCTTACGTCGATGCCGTTGAGGGAGTTCCAAACCAGGTGAAGGTCTACTTCAAGAACACGGGTGACGCGCCTATAACGAATTTTGAAGCAACCATAGGCGACAGCAGGTACTACGAAGTCAAGCACGAGGGCAAGTACATCGTGCTATACCTTGATGGAACGCTCATAAAGAACGAGGTCGACCACGCCGATTTCACGTTGACACCTGAGGGAATACACGACTTCACGCTTAACATAGACGTTTCGTATAACCTCGGATGCGAAAAGGGAGCTCAGTGCCCTGAAGGATGCGAGCCGGCGAAGTGCGACAATCCGAAGGTTTACCACCAGACGTTCCCTCTCCACGTGAGAGTCAACGATGGAATGGTGCTCAAGACAACGAGCGTGAGATTCATACCGGGCGAGAAGAACGAGGTCGAAGTGTGCTTCAAGAACATCGGAAGGCTTGCACTCCGCGGATTTTACACGACAGTTGAAGCGCCTATGACGGGGTACAAGTTCGATCAGTGCGACCATATGACGCTCGAGCACGGCCCGATACTCGACCCAGGGGAAGAGGACTGCATGAAATTCGAGACAAGCGCACCAGAAAGACCGGAGAAGTTGACGCTCACAGTCCATTACAGAATTTTGGACGAGGAGCGCGTAAAGACGTTTGAGGTAAACACCACAGAATAAACCATTTTCTCTTTTCTTTTTAATTTAAAAAGAAAAAAGATTTTACGGGCTTAGTTTCTTTTTCTCCATGAGTTTTTCAGCGAGAATCTCATTCATCCGCAAAAGAGCGGCGTGTGACTTTGACAACGATATAATCATTTCCTTGTTTTCCTTCAAGGCATCCTTGAGCTCATCGATTTCGTCAAGCAGTATGTTGACTTCGTCTTCAAGTTCACTTATCCTATCTTTAAAAGGGCAATTTACATCATATGCCACTTTTATCACGCTCCCTCTTTCTGATAATTTTTTGTTGATGTGAGCTTTTAAATATCTTTCGCATAACGTTATTTTTGGGTATGATGATATGATAGTAGTATTTGGTGATGCCAAATGAACCGCGGAAAACCCAAAACGCGAAGGATAACCATAGTTATTCCGGAGTCGACGTACAATCTGCTGAAACAGGCGACGATCGCGAGAAACAAGTCGAAAAATATTTCTAAGGAGGAGCTCTCCACGATATCCGACGTGACGCGCGAGGCCATAATACGCGGACTCTCGTCGTGGAAGGAGATAGACAAGGAAATATCGCGACGCCTGAAAGCACGCTCAAAGAAGGACACGAAGCACATGAACAGGTGACTTATGTCTATTGATAGACATATTTAAATATTTTTGCGCACAAATAAATTTCCATGTTGCTCACTGCGCTAAATCAATCACTGACGATAACGTTCTTCGTCTTCGCAATGATGGTAATAATAGATTACCTCGACGCGTGGACGAGAGACAAACTGGATGAATTCGTCAGGAAGAGTAAGTTCCACCAGTACGTGACTGCTTCTTTCCTCGGCTCGACCCCAGGATGTCTTGGAGCGTTCACTAACGTCAGCTTGTACATACATGGCATAATTTCGTTCGGAGCTCTCGTTGGCGGCATGATAGCGACGTCGGGTGACGAGGCGTTCGTGATGCTCGCCATGTTTCCCGTCAAGGCGCTCATTCTCTTTGGTGTTCTTTTCATTATCGGCATAATATCGGCGTGGATTGTTGACATTTTCATAAAGGGGTACGGGTACAGAACATGCGAGAAATGTAAGATAAAATCCTATCACAAAGCGCAGAAAGTTTCATTCGGGCTGGAGCACATTGGTGACATATACGTGGAAAAGGCGGCGCTTCTTGTCTCAACGCTCGTGATAGGCGTGGCATTGTTGTTCCTTGCGGACGGGATTGAACGCACCACGGCGGCGGTTCTGACACTCACAATATTTTCATTGCTACTCGTATCGCCGCGCCACTACGTAAAGGAGCACATCTGGAAGCACATAGCAAAGCGCCACATACCAAACGTTTTTGCGTGGACGTTCGGATCGCTCGTTGTCATAGACATAATTTTATCCCATTTCAACATTCAGGCGATTATGAGCTATTCCGGCGCGTACGCAATTTTGCTGCTTCTCGGAGCTCTCATTGGTATAATACCGGAATCCGGGCCGAACCTGGTATTTGTCGTCATGTTCGCGAAGGGAATGATACCGTTTTCCATCCTCCTTGCAAATTCAATAGTCCAGGACGGGCATGGAATGCTTCCAATGCTGTCGTACTCCCTCAAGGATTCGATAGTCGTCAAGGTCATAAACTTCATAATCGGCCTTGCCATTGGGTACGCACTTCTTCTCATCGGTATTTAAATTTTGCCTCACAACTAACGCCATGAAAAAGAAGAAGCTACGGTGCACTCGGTGCGGCCACGAATTCTACTCCGACAAGTCCGAAGACGTGTGCGACGTTTGCGGCTCGGTTGCGCTCGCCGTCGAGGAGCCGTGGGAAATTCTTTTTTCTTACCTGAAAATTGAAGGTGGAAAGATTTTATTTAAATGCAAGCGCCAATAGTAGATTATGCTAATGGAGATTGTGGAGGCGCTGCTGATAATCGTTCTCGCGTACGTATCGTATGTCGAGTACGTTGAAATCGCAAAGCTCAAGCGGTCGAAGGGAAGCATGAGCTCACTTTACGGAAAAACCATGGAGGAGTTCGCGCCGTTCATGAAAAAGTACAAGCATGATCCAAAAAAGTTCCGGTTCATCGGTTCTCCCATAGACGGTATTCAGTTCGACGACGACAAAATCGTGTTCGTTGAATTCAAGGCATCGTCGTCAAAGCTCTCGGACGTCCAAAGGAAGATAAGGGATCTTGTCAAACAAAAGAAAGTTTACTTCGAGGAATTCCGAATGGAATGATTCGCTTTTAAAATTTCCCCCGAAGTTAGATTATGAAGAAACCCGTCGCGATTGCGGTCGCCATCGCGCTCATGTGCGCGCCAGCATTTTCGGCAAACGTCAGCGTAATGCTCATTGTTGGCAATGGCGTTCACGAAGATATAACGTTCGCGTTCGGCAGGGAAATCAGCGGAAGGTTCTCATATGCTCTTCCCATGGGCACGAAGAACGTTCGCGTTGCACCGGGAACATTCACGATTAACGGAAGCACTATCATTATAAGCGCCAAGAACGCGGACAAAATAAAAATTTCTTTCGATACGGATGGCATAGTGTTCAAAAACGGAAACGTTTATCAGATGTTCACAACCTTCAACTTTGGAAATTCGTCCGCGGAAATCGACGCGTACTTGCCAAGCGGATACGAAATAATCAGCACGTTTCCGGCGGCGACGTACTCATCCGATGGGCGAAATATAATAGCAAAATGGAGGATAAACGGAACGAGCGACATTTCTATGAAGTACGTGAAATCTTCGGGTGAAACAAACGCAATCCCGCTCATCGTTGTTGCCGCTATCGCAGCGTCCGCCGCAATTTATTACGCAATTTCAACATCAAAAAAGCGCCTGCTCGGCATGCTCGACGAAGACGAGAGGAAAGTCGCGGAGCTCATTTCGTCGAAAAGAATCATCTACCAAAACAAGATAGAGAGGAAGCTCGGATTGTCACGCGCGAAGATGACCAGAATAGTGAAGAGACTTGAAAAGAAGGGGCTCGTTGAAAAGGAGAAGCGCGGACGAACGAACAAGCTCGTTTGGAAGGGATAGATGATTGTTTCAAATTGTTTCACGAAAGATTAAAATACGTGAAACAAACAATTATTCTCTGGGGTGATTTGAAATGAAAAAGATGTACATTGCATTGGCAATGGTGCTTTTGCTCCCACTGTCGTTCGCCGAAACCAAGGCGATACCACTCGGGATGCAAGCAACCGTACCAAGAGTACACGTGGACACATTGGCACTCGTGGGTCATGGTTTTGCTATAAGCGAGT
>WALA01000029.1 GCA_015523085.1 Candidatus Aenigmatarchaeota archaeon | reverse complement strand
TCATCCTTTCCGCCGAGCCGTCGAAGTACTTTTTCACGCCCTTACCGATCGCGTCGTTGAGAAAACTGTCGAATCCGTATTTAAGAAGGATTTTCAGGGGGATGTCGTACAAACGCGAATCTTTTTCGAGCGTTTCATTTATTTTGCCGAGATAATGATCCTTTATCCTGCGTATGCGTTCCGCGACGCCACTTGGATTTTCGAACGTTACAATTCTTTTGGGGTTTGAAAGCGCAACATTATCATCGCCAATTTTTTCGATATTTATTTTTCCCGGAGTTCTGTTGTAATAATCCATCAGTTCATCGAAACCCGATGCCTCGACAAACGCCTCTCCGACGGTTTCCGGGTCGTGCGAATCGGAGCCAACGGTAATGTGCTTTTTCCCTCCCGAAAGTATTTTGAGCAGCGTCAGTGACTCGTTGGGGTGCGTCGTGTTGAGCTCAACCGCGTATGGAAATTCCTTTATGAGCTCCGGCGTGGTGGGGATGCCATCTCTGTTCGTTTTCGCGAGCGGATGAGCCCATGAGACGATGAGCTTGTGCTCGTTCTTGTAATCGGAGACTTGATTCAAAAACTCTTTCATATCGAGTCCGAGAAGGCGTTCGTACATGTCTGGGTCGAAATTGTTCACGTCGCCAATGACGAGTATGTGAGCGGTCTTGCTCCCTATCTTTACGCTGAACTCCCCTCCGTAAGGTATTTTGAGATTTTTTGCAAGCTCATAACGCTCTTTGTAGTTGTTGTCGTCGTGGTCGATTGCTGGAACGACTATTCCGTTGCTTTTGCACCTCTCGACGTACTTTGGGAATATTATGGACTCAGAGCCAATCGTGCCGGCTATGAACCAATCGGGAAATGTTTTCTTAATGAAGTAATACGCAAGCGACGGTATGAACAGCCGCTCCGCATTCGTGAGAACCTCGCGTGCATTGCGCTCTTTCGGATTCACGTGAACGTGCAAATCAAATTTCATAAATTTCACTTGGCCTTTCCCGCTTAAAAAACTTTTTAATTCGTTGATTGACTATTTCCGAACATTCCCATCTTTGATGCGAGAATGAAGAGAATGGCGACCACGATGAATCCGACTATGAACGTTATCGTCGTCGAGTTCGGAACGTGTATGGAATTCCTTATTGTCGGCGACCCGAACCCTATGAGTATGAGGAATAAAATCGCCCCGACAACACCATAGTCCGCATTGCTGTCGCCGCTTCCAAGCGAGTTTATGAATTTCCATATGAAGCCGACTATGAATAGTGCCACAAAAACAATGGTCGCCACGGGCATGTACTCCCACAAGGCGCTTACAACGCTTTCATTGACAATTGACATTGCGGCTATTGCGAGCGATATTATGGCATTGACCGCCTTGTTCTTGAAGACGCCGCTGAGCTCGATTGAGCCGTACACCACGGCAAATGAGAATACGAAAGGAACAACATAATACCAGATGTCTGACGGTACGTACATTTCAATCATCTCACGTTCTCATTCTTTTCACGAGCCTTGCGCGCTGGTTAACGAGGTCCCTGATTTGATTGTCTATGTCGCTCATTTTTCTCGTGAGGTCGGATATACGCGTTCTCAACGAGCTTATTGTGGCTGGGTTTGTCGCGCTTGCGAGCGATGCCGTTGCGACGTTTATTCTGTTCTCAATTGAGCTCTTCTCTCCATAGAGGCCTTCCAATTTCGTGTCTATCGCCTTTATGGACCTGTAAACTCTGTCCGACGGGTTCGGCAGCTTTATCTTCGTGTCCGGGCTTATGAACATTCCGAATATGAACAGGAATCCTGAAACGAGTATGAGTATGAGATACCATATCTGGGAGAGCGTCACGAAAAATCCATAGAGTCCAAGGTCTATGGCAAACGCCATTCCGCTGACTATGACGAGGAATCGGATGCCCTTGTGGTTCTTCAGCGGTTCTGTTGCGCTGTAAAAGAATATGAGGGCCACAACGCTCGGTATGAACAGAAGGTTGAGCAAACGATCATAAACGCTGTAGTACGACGTGACTTGACCTATGGGTATCTTCAGGATTTCCGTGTAGATTATCCTCTCGAGCTCGGACAACATTTTAAATCACTTACTTGTGCGTGTATATGCCATGCTTAGACAATAGATTATTCACGTCTCCGTTGTACTTGTCATTAACGAATTCTTCAAACGTCTTTTCATCCGTTTTAACTTTTTCCGGATCTTCTTTGAGTTTATCACGTATCCATGTTTGATATTCCTCTGAT
>WALA01000028.1 GCA_015523085.1 Candidatus Aenigmatarchaeota archaeon | reverse complement strand
CATTTACTCTGACTGATCAATTTCTTGCCTTTTAAAAGGTATTTAAATATTCCTTTTTAAAATAAACTTTAGAGTTATGTTCTCGGTGGGGTGCGAAAATGAAGAGAAATATGAAAATTAGCGTTCAAAACATGGTTGCTTCTGTCGACACGAAAAAGACGATATACCTTGAAAAGCTTCTTCACGTTCTTCCGGACGGCGAGTACGAGCCGGAACAGTTTCCCGGACTCGTGTTCAGAATGGACGAACCGAAGGTGGCGACGCTCATTTTCCGCTCTGGAAAGATAATATGCGTTGGCGCGAAAAGTCATTCCGACATAGAAAAGGCCATACAAAAAGTTATTAAGTACATAAAGGAGACGGGCGTCAACATCTCTTCGAAGGACATAAAGATAACCATAGAGAACATAGTCATATCCGCCGACTTGGGAATGGAGCTCCAGCTTGACACGCTTGCGTTCCAGCTTGAATCGAGCGAATACGAGCCCGAGCAGTTTCCGGGTCTCGTTTACAGGATATACAACCCAAAAGTCGCTTTCCTGCTTTTCAGCTCCGGGCGCATAGTGTGCGCTGGCGCGAAATCTATGAAAGCGGTGAAGAAGGCGCTTGACTTTCTGAAAAAGAAGTTGAAATCCATAAAGATGTGAAGCGTCCGTTTTTTAAGCTTTTATAATTTACCACTCATTCTAATATAGACATAAAAATGTGTGGTTTCCATGGACATAGAGGAGCGCCTCATAAGCTTTTTGCGGTCGAAATACTATGACGAGATAATCAAGGCAATTAGCTCTGGGAAGGACTATATTATAATTGATTTTGCGGATTTGGACACGTTCGACCCAGCTATAGCCGACGAGCTCCTCGAGCATCCAAAAGACGTCATGCCGAAGTTCTACGATGCGCTCAGCGACATCGACATACCGAATGCCGATGGAAAGCTCGAAATACGTATACGCAATATACCGCAGTCGAACACGATACGCATACGAAACTTACGCTCAAAGCATCTCGGCAAGCTGATGTGCGTCGAGGGGATCGTGAAGTCGGCGAGCGAAGTGAAGCCGCAGGTGGAAGTCGCGTACTTCCGATGTCCGGACTGCGGAACCATAATGGAAGTCCCCCAAGAGTCTACAAGCGTTCTAAAACGGCCGAAGGTGTGCACAAACCCGGCGTGCAGAAGGCGCGGTGGCTTCGAACTAGTTGACAAGAAGCTTTACGACGTCAGATGGATACGACTCATAGAGCCGTTTGAAATCACGGAGGGCGAGAAGCCGGGCGAAATCACGGTCATACTCAAAAAGGGTCTTACAACGCCTGAGTATCAGCGCATGACAGACCCAGGAAACAAGATAAAAATCGTCGGCATATTGAAGGAGCTCCCAAAGCGCATAAAGGACCGCGAGAGCGTCAAGATGGACATGGTTCTCGAGGCGATTCACGTTGAGCGCTCGGAGAAGGATATCGAGGAGATAGACATCACGCCCGAGGATGAAGCAAAGATAAAGGAGCTTGCTTCAGATCCCGACATATACAAGAAACTTGTCGATTCAATTGCCCCAGGTATTTACGGCTTCGATGAGATAAAAGAGGCGATCGCACTTCAACTGTTCGGTGGCGTGCCCCACGTCCTTCCAGACGGCTCGCGAATACGCGGCAACATTCACATCCTAATAACGGGTGACCCGGGTGTTGGAAAGTCCGTCATACTCAATCTCGTCTCGAAGATCGTGCCCCGCGGAAAGTACGTGTCCGGAAAGGGTGTATCCGGCGCAGGTCTCACCGCAACGGTCAGAAAGGATGAAGAGCTCGGTGGATGGGTTCTCGAGGCGGGTGCGCTCGTTCTCGCGAACAACGGTCTCATATCCATAGATGAGTTCGACAAAATGAACAAGGACGACATGGTGGCCATGCACGAGGCAATGTCCATCGAGACGATAAGCATAGCAAAGGCGTCCATAGTCGCGACGCTTCCGGCAAGGACGTCCGTTCTTGCAGGCGCGAATCCGAAGTTCGGACGCTTCGACCCGTTCCGCTCAATACTCGAGCAGATTCAAATCCCTGACACGCTTATGAGCAGGTTCGACTTGAAGTTCGTGCTCAAAGACAAGCCGGACCGCGTTAGGGACGAGCGGCTTGCCGACCACATTTCAAAGGCGCGTATAAACCCAGAGAACATAGAGCCGGCGATAGACGTCTCGCTCCTCAGGAAGTACATAGCGTACGCTAAGCGCAACATAAAGGACATACACATGAGCCCTGAAGTGGCGGAGGAGCTCAAGAAATTCTACGTTGACATGAGGAACATGTACAACGGCCAGGATCAGATAGTTCCCATAACGTTGCGTCAGTACGAAGCTCTCATACGCCTTGCTGAAGCGTCTGCGAAGATACGCCTGAGCACGGAGATAAGCAAGAGCGATGTCGAGCGCGCGATAAAACTTATGAAATTCTCGTTGGAGCAGCTTGGTCGCGACACGGAGACGGGGAAGTTTGACATAGACAAGCTCGAATCTGGAATAAGCTCGTCACAGCGCTCCAAGATACGCGAAATACTTGAAATCATCGAGGACTTGGACAAGAAAACGGGTGAGGCGAAGATATCCGACATAAAGGCAGAGGCCCAAGACAGGGGTATATCGAGCTCGATGGTCGACGAAATAATAGAAAAACTCAAAAATGATGGAAGCATTTACGAGCCGCGTCACGGCGTCTTGAAGAAATTGTGACAACAATAAAAAGGTTTTATCCAAATTAAATTATGGTGATTTGATGCTTGAACAAAAGCGATTGACTGCTGTCAAAATACGCATATCCGACATAATGAACGGCGAGTACAAAGTGGAAGAAGGGTTCACTCCTAATTACATACTCACGAAAGACGGTCGCAAGGTCTCGCGGGTTCGCATTCTTGGCACAATTGTCTCCGTTTTCGAGT
>WALA01000027.1 GCA_015523085.1 Candidatus Aenigmatarchaeota archaeon | reverse complement strand
GTTCATCACTGGCGAAGACTTCTACGACACACTCTTCGCGTCCGTACTTAACCAGCCGGTGCTCGTGTACGAGACATGGCGCTCTGGGAGCGAAACGTACGACAACTTTGGTGGCATTTCTGATTTCGTGCGGCGCTATAGTCCGAATGAGATATTCTACATAGGCGTGGAAAACGTTTCGCACTTTCAAAACGCGTTCGGCGGGTATGTGATCAAGGACAGGGAATTCATCAAGGAAAATTGGGTCCCGAAGAACGTCATAATAATTGACAGAAACCGTTCAAACGACATCTTGGCTGGAAAGATAGCGACAATGACGAACGCGCAGCTCAGTATGAACACAAACGGAGATTTCCGAGACAAAAACATCATGTGCACGTTTGATTGCGGCGTGCCGAACGCCACAATCGTCAACGACCTCGAAAAATTCATCGAAGACAACACAAGGCACGTCAACTCAATCACGGTCGTCAACGCCCACGACAATTTGAGCGCGTTCGCACCGCAGATTTTCAGGTTCAGAAAGTCGGTTCCTATAGTCATTGATGTCAACCCGGAGTACAAGAACTTTTCGAGCAACATACACAACAAAATCTTCGACACGGAGGTGAGGATAGACAACGTTTACAGATGGGCGAAGGAAAGGCGAGACCCGCTCCTCAAGGCGAAGGACGAGTTTTTCATATACCTTCTCGGCGCTCCGTACGGCTACCTTCAAGATCCGGGGGTTGAAGTGCTCAACAATTACGACGGTGACACACTTTACACGGACATCGTATACGCGGACACAAACCTCGATGGAAACCGCGATTTTTCCGTGGGGCGCATAGTCGACCCATTGCAAATTCAAAATGCAAACGATTTCAATTCAAGGACGAAAAAAGCGCTCATAATTGGCGAGTACAGGCACTCGAGATATGTCGACCTCGTTCCGGGCGGAATGGAGTCGGCGCTTCTTGCGGAGATCGCGACGCGATCACTCGGACTGAACACGAAGCGCTATGCGGAGGAGCGCATTCAGGACATGTCCCAGTTCGAAGGTGATGATTTCTTAGACCAGTACTTAACGTGGTATCAGCTCGAGGAGTACTTCGTCCAGCAGATATTGAAGGAGCTCGGCATACAAAGCTACGTGAATTGGGCGCTCACGTTCAAGTACACGCTCGATGAAGTTGATTGGTGGAACTTCATAAAGCACGGGCGCATTTCACATCTTCCCAGACCGACGATAGACATTGTTCACGACTTGAAGAACAAAAACCTCGTTTTCTTCTTCGGACTCGGCGACAACGAAACGTGGATTCTTCCACCAGACGAGGACCCTGAGAACAGGGACCTCGTGTTTGATCCGTATCCGGATGATTCCCCTCGGGTGAGCGCGCGCGACGTCATAAACCACTCATCGCTCATTTACGACGACCATTCAATGGGCGCGAATCCCAACAGCGCATTCATTCACTCGTCGCTGGCTTACTACGGAGCAACAGGCATAGTCCACGACCCGATGAGCGTCGCAAACTTCATGGGGTACTTCCACATATTCGGGCGCGGCGGAACGCTTGGCCGGGCGGCACGACCTTTCAGCACGAGTGTCCGCACGTACGATGAGAAGACGGCGTTGAATAAAATAAAGCATTCCATCTCTTTGGCCAAGCGCCAGCTTCTTCTGAAGGATTACTTCCAGCGCACGCTGTACGGCGATCCGATGATAACGCTGAGAGAAAACTATTTCCTGAGAAAGCCGGCGTACAAGACGGAGTATTTCAATGGTCACTATCACGCAAAAGTGAGCGAGCGATTGAACGTCTCCGCAAAAAGCATTTTCAATGGAACGCCTTCGGCCGATTACGTGATGGATTACAACAAGCCGATAGTTCCCGTGAAAGTTTACGAGTTTGACATACCAAAGGGCGCCAAGGTGAAGAACATAACGTACACCCTTAAGACGCATGAGGAGACGAACGTTACGATTCCCATAGTTCGTCCCGACGAGCATTATCCAAACGAAAGCTTCCACGGGCGCTATCCTGAGAATTTTGTGGAGAACATGACGTTCGATGGACCGGACAAAAAGAAAGTTGTTGTGACCGTGTTCCCGATAATCTACGTCAACGACACGGAACAAAGGGCGGAAGTCGTTGATGATGTGGAGATAAACGTTACGTATGATTCACCCATAGGCGTGTCGCTTGACGTCGTCAATGGAACGGAAGGCGCAAACGTGACTTTCAACGCGCATGTCGTTGCAAACGGGACGGTGAACCTGACGCTCATAATCATTGGAAGCAACCGCACGGTTGAAATGAACGCTACTACCAACGGAAGCGGTGAAGTCGAACTCAAATGGTCGAACACTACATTGGGGAATTACAGCGCGGTTTTGATAGCGTCCCAGGGAGATAACGAAGTGCGCGCTTACAGTGATTTCAACGTTCATAGAAGGAGTGCTTTCGTCGGCAGCGTCACAAAGTTCAACGGGCCGGAAAAGTTTGGGTACACGATTACGACACCGTTTGAAAGGATCGTTTACGAGAAATCGCACGGAAAGGAATCTTTTTACTATTTGTCCGCAAATTGTTATATGATGATACGGAAGAACAGCACGGGAGAGGCCATAACGTTCGTGACGGTCGATGGTTTTTTGGAAATTTTGAAGAGCTCATCAAAGGTCGTTAAGAAATTTACGAATCCGAAGGGCACGCTGGTGGAAACGCTTTTCATGGGGAACGTCACAAGGAGCGGCGACTTGCTTCTCGTGGATGACCTCTCGGACATGGTGAGCGCGTACAATTCAAACATCACAAGCATAAGAGAACGCTTGGAATCAGGTGAGTTTCCGATATGAGAATAAAAATAGACAATCCATTCGATTTTGACGTCGCGGGTGCGCTTGCGATCGCTCTGAACAAAGTCGTGCTTCCAACGGATTCAATCGAGTTTTACGTCGGAAGCGAGGATTACGTTCACGCCACGCGCGAACGAGCCGTTATAAAAGTCAGGTACACAAAATTCCTTGTTGATGAGAGAGTTAATTACATTACACTCCTCGTTCAGATGGCGCGTGAAGAGATCCTGCGCGACTTCAATGAAATCGACAACGATTTCGCGCGTTACATCGTGGACGAGTACTTCGCCGCAAAGGGAGTTGACTTCGACCTCTATTCCTTTGCGTACAGGATGGCGCTCGAGGAAGCGTACACGCTTTTTGATTACATGAAGGTCCGCGTCATTGCGGAGCTCATTCCCGAAAAGGAGCGCATTCTGAAAATGTTCGGGAACGAGAAGTACGAGAAGACAGCCACTGAAATGCTTTCCTACCTCCCGAAAGGCGTTCGTGATCTCGTCAGATATGCAAAGAATTTAAAAATTCGATGACAAAGTTAATTGATACTATGCAACCGTACAGGGGGATTTATCTTTTCGACGGGGTCGGGTTCGATTCGAACGTTTATTTCATAGACGGGGAGCTAATCGTGGACACTGGTTCTGGGATATACTTCAAGGAAATCCGCGATGAGATAGAGAATTTGCGCTTCAATCCAAACAAGATAAAGATGATCGTGAACACGCACTCCCACTTTGCGCACAGCGGCGGGGACAAGAAATTCCGCGACCTCTTGAAGATTCCCGTGTGCATCCACGCCGCGGAGAAAAAGAACCTCGAGACGGGAAACGTGCTCGCGGAGAGATTCAGGAAAGTTTCCAAATCCGTTACCGTTGACCGTGTTCTTCACGAGGGGGACGTCATAGATACGACGAGGTTCTCGTTCAAGGTCATTCACACGCCAGGCCACAGCCCAGGGTCGATATGCCTCTATGACGAAAGACGGAAAATACTCATTTCGGGAGACACGCTTTTTTCAGACGGCCCCGGACGATACGACCTTCCGGGCGGAGATAGGGAGCTCCTTATAGATTCTCTTGAGCGTCTCATGAACTTGAACATCATGTACCTTCTTCCAGGGCACGGAATGCCGAAGACGGGTGGAATTATATACCTCATAAAACAGTCACTGAGGAAGATCAAATGAAGGAGCTCAGCCTTCTCGAAATAGTTTCCATAGGAATTGGAGGAATGGTCGGTGGCGGGATTTTCGCCGTTCTCGGTCTTTCCGCGCAAATCGCCGGCAAGGGAGCTCCGATTTCATTTTTGATAGCGGGCGTCGTTGCGCTTGTGACGGCCTACTCTTATGCTAAATTGACGAAGAAGTATCCGTCGCGCGGCGGGACGGTCGAATTCCTGATAAAGAAATTCGGCAGGGGCGTCTTCACGGGAGGATTGAACATACTTCTTTTGATGAGCTACATAATCATGCTTTCCCTTTACGCGTACACGTTCGGGAGCTACGGTGCAACGTTCTTCCCGTTTCCGATGAAGCACGTGCTCATAACGTTTGTTGTGCTTCTGTTCACGTTTTTGAACGTACTTGGAAGCAAGGCGGTCGGCGAGTCGGAGCAGGTCATCGTCGTGACGAAGCTTCTCATACTCGGAATATTCGTTGTCGGCGGCCTGATGTTCACGAAGACCGGAAGCGTGCTTTCCTCGGCACCCATTGGAAATCTCGTTTCCGGCGGGATGATAATCTTCCTTGCGTACGAGGGATTCGAATTGATATCAAATGCGTCGGAAGATGCGAAAAGTCTCGTTGACGTTGAGAAGGCGTTTTACATATCCGTTGTTTTCGTGGCAGTTTTGTACGTTCTCGTCTCATTCGTTGCCGTTGAAAATCTTTCAGCAGCCCAGAT
>WALA01000026.1 GCA_015523085.1 Candidatus Aenigmatarchaeota archaeon | reverse complement strand
GGGGAAACGTCAAAAGCATAACGAGAAAGGAGAACGCGATAATATCGGCCGCGGGGCCGGCAACGAACATGGTTCTTGCAATCCTGTCGTTCCTTCTGATGCTCTATCCGTTCGGTGGAATAATATCGGAAATACTTGCGCTGTCCGTGAGCGTGAACACATGGCTCGCCGTTTTCAACCTCATTCCAATTCCGCCATTGGACGGCTCGAAAGTTTTCTTCTACAGCGTGAAGTGGTGGTCGGTAATATTCCTGACGTCGCTTTGCTTACTCTTCCTTCTCGGATAAAATCGTCAGCTTTCCGAACTTTCCGACGGAGAGTTGAGAAACACCATTCCAAACCTTGATGTAGCCGTTCTCTATTCTTACCTTCATTCCTTCCTTTATCTTGAGGGCGTCGTCTCCCCAGAACGTTATCGCAATCTTCCCGGTGTCGTCTTCAAGAGTCGCGTTCATAACAAACGTCTTCCCGAATTTTGTCTTCACTTCGCGCGGGTCTTCCACACCGGTAACTGTTCCTTCAACGTCAACGTTTCGCATGCCATCAATGAGCTCTCTAACCTTCATTTTCATCACCAAAAGTATTTAATTTATCGATAAAAAATATATAAAGTGATTAAATGCCTGACATAGTCATCGGCCGCGATTTCAAAGACCTTGAAAGGTTTGGAAAAGTTGGAACGCTGCGTATAGGGAAGCACATAGTCGGCACGGGTGAGGACGCGCATTTGACGTCCCCCATACTTGTTGACGCACTGCGGCCGCACTGCATGATAATATGCGGAAAGCGCGGCGGCGGGAAGAGTTACACGCTCGGTGTTCTCGTTGAGGAGCTCAAGAAACTTCGCAAGGACATACGGAAAAACCTTTGCTCTCTCATAATTGACACGCAAGGTATATTCTGGACGATGAAGTACCCGAACGAAGATGACCGCGACCTTCTCAAGAAGTGGGGTCTCGAACCGATGGGAATAGACGTCAAAGTTTACGTTCCGTTCGGCCAGAAGGAGCTTTTCGAAAACGCGGGCGTGAATTTCGACGGAACGTTCTCAGTTTCGGCGTCGCAGCTAGACCCGGATGACTGGCTCTACGTTTTCGGAATCGGAATGAACGATCCACTGGGCATACTTCTTGAGCGCGTCATAACGAGAATGAAAAAGTCGAAGGATTCATTCACGATAGATGACATAATAAATGAGATACGCTCAGAAGAGGGTTTCGACAACGAGAAGCTCGCGCTTGAAAACAGGTTCCTCGCGGCGAAGATGTGGGGCATATTCGGTGAGACGAAGATGCCGACGATACTTGAATCGGAGAAGTCGACGGTGCTTGACGTGTCCATGACGCCTTCGAACGTGCGCACACTTCTCGTTTCAATCGTGCTCAAGAAAGTCCTTGAGGACAGGATAAAGGCGCGTCGTCAGGAAGAGATGGCCAAGGTTGAGAACGAGGACATAAAGAGAGTTCCGCTTTGCTGGGTCATAATAGACGAGGCGCACAACTTCGTTCCGAACGTGGGAAAAGTCGCCTCTTCTGACATACTTCTGAGGATTGTGAAGGAAGGCCGTCAGCCAGGAGTTTCGACGATATTCGCCACTCAACGGCCGAACAAACTTCATCCGGACGTCATAGCGCAGAGCGACTTGATAATTTCTCACAGGTTAACGGCGAAGTCCGACATAGAAGCACTCAAGGCGATAATGCAGACGTACATGCTGTTTGACATAGAAAAGTACTTGAACGACTTGCCGAGAATGAAGGGGGTTGCGCTTGCGCTTGACGACAACTCGGAGCGACTTTACAAAATTCAAGTCCGCCCGAGACAATCGTGGCACGCGGGTTCGAGCCCGCTTGCGATAGACCAAAAAGAATTTTAGGAATTCCCTGTGTTAGGATTTATCTATGAGGTCGAGAACCCCTTTCTTGTCCTTGTAGTACGATTTTATGAATTTCGTGATTTTTTTCATGTCCGTGATGTCCGAGTCCACCATCCAATCGATGAACTTTTTCCTCCTTGCGAGCTCCGCATTTATCTCGATCATGGACATTCCCTTTTCCTTTGATATTTTGTTGAGCACCCATGACGAGCCGTTGTACTCGAACGAGTCCGTCGCCGGAATCCAGTTGAACACGCGCGTGTAGTTCGCCTTTCCGTTCTCGGAATCTATGGAGCGAATTTCGTCTATTTCCTTCAAACGACGCGCCGACTTCCCCTTCTCGCGGGCGTGGACCATTATTATGATTATGTCGAGCGCTTCCAAAAGTCCGACGGGGAGCTCTATCGGTGGAGTTTCGAGACGCTTTAATATTGCATCCGTTGAGCTTCCATGCATCGTGGCTATCGATGGGTGGCCTGATGACATCGCCTGGAAGAGTATGTACGCCTCCTTTCCACGGACTTCTCCGACGATTATGTAATCCGGATTCTGTCTGAACGATTCCTTCAAAAGGTCGAACATTGACACTTCTCCGACGTTGGAGCCGCCGAATCCAAGCCGCGCAACGGAAGGTATCCAATTTTCATGCGGGAGGTTGAGCTCGCGCGTGTCCTCGATGGAAACTATTTTAGCTTCCGGTGGGATGAAGAGTGATATCGCGTTGAGCAGCGTTGTCTTCCCTGTTGAGACACCGCCACATATGAGTATGTTCTGGCCGTTTTCAACGACGAACCACAGGTACGCGAGCATTTCCGACGACAACGTGCCACTCTTTATCATTTCAATTGGCGTGAACGGAACTTCCTTGAATTTCCTTATGGAGAACGTCGGACCCTTTGTCGTGACATCGTTTGCGAGGGACGCTTGCACACGAGAGCCGTCCGGCAACGCTCCATCGAGGAGTGGCTCTGCATAGCTTATGTACCTGTCGCACTTCTCGGCGAGCTTTATGACGAATTCACGGAGCTCCTCCTCGTCGTCAAAAACTATGTTCGTCCTTATCGAGCCGTATTTTCTGTGGACTATGTACGCCGGTATGTGCACGCCGTCGACGCCTATGTCCTCTATGTTCGGGTCGTGCATGAGCGGTTCTATTTTGTTGAGACCGACGAAATCCCGGTATATGTAGTACATTATTCTGAGATATTGCACGGGTGTGATTTTCATGTTGTACTCCTTTATGACGTATTGAACTTTCGACTCCAAGTACTTTATGAGAGTTGTCGTCTTTCTTATTTTCGAAAGGCTGACGTCTATGACTTGAATGAGGCCTTCGCGGATCTTGCTGAGCATCTTCTTTTCCTCGGGCGTGAGAATCGGCTCGACGACGTTGTAGACGATCTCGTCGGAAATGGGATTCCAATTTATGGACGCGTACGCGTACGGCTCGATGAGCGGATAGCGGACGACGCGCTTTTCCTTTATGTCAGGCAGCGGAATTATTTGTGGGGAGCGCCTGATTGAGAAATGCGGGAATCTTGGGTCGAGCTTGAGCTCCTTCTCGAACTCGATTGACGTCTTCTTGCCCGATATCGTTGATAGAAGTTGGGCTGCGCGGGTCTTCTTGGCAGGAACTTTTTTATCTACTTTTTTCTTTTTGAATATGTTCAAAAAGTCGAGCATTTAACTACCCTCGCCTTTTTTGAGGTGTTCTCGACTTTCTCGACTTTCCTATCTGGACGATTCCTCTGAACCTTGCACAGCTCGGGCACACGTACATCTTGTGCTCCACTTGGCTCACGAACCTCTTGTCAACGGACTGCATTGTCGCCTTGTCAAGATGGAAGCCACGCTTTATGACTATGGCCTTGTACCTTGGGACGAGCTTTCCACAGAACGCGCATCTGACCATCTTTTCGTGGCCGCGTGATTTCGTGTGTTCGTATGTTCTTTTATATGGCGCTGAAATAACTACCACCTCTACTAAATAATTTCCATTTAATTTTAAATAACTTCTTTTTAAACTTAATGTCATGTACAAATTTGACGACTGGGCCACCGCTGATGCGGCCGTCGAGGTCGAAAGCGACACGTTGAACGGGCTTTTCGAAGAGTGCGGCGTCGCGCTCGAGCGCTTCATGGCCGGGAACGTCAAGTGCTTGACGCACAGAACGATTAAAACATCTTCTAAAACGCTTGAAGGTCTTCTATTTTCGTGGTTGAATGAGCTCATCTACCTCAAAGACGCGGAGAACTTTTTTTTCGCGTCGTTTGACGTTAACGTTTCAAAAAACGATGATGGGTACGAATTGACCGCCGATGGATGCGGGCAGACGTTTTCATCGGAAACGAGCTCACGGCACGACGTGAAATCGTGCACGTACCACAAGTTGAAAGTCGTGCACAATGTGAAATGGCGTACGACGTTCGTTTTGGATGTGTGATTGCATGATGTACACAACAGGTCCGATTGCGTTTCTGGCGCTCGCTGTCATACTCGTCTCTCTAATAGCGGTCAAGAAGTACAAAGTCGCCAAAAACGTCACGCTTGCCATAATCGTTTCTTGGGTGATCACGTTTGCGCTCAAATTCATTGTCCGCGAGCCACGTCCTTACGGTCGCGTGCTTTACATTCCATTCACGCACATAATCGATTATTCGTTTCCGAGCTCGCACTCCGCCGTGGCGTTTGCCATCGCTTGTGTTCTTGCAAAGGAGATAAACACGAAGACACGCGATGGCAGGATGCTTGAGCTCGCGGTCTTCCTTGCGGCGTTTCTCGTGGCAGCGTCGCGCGTGTATTTCGGATTTCATCACGTTCTTGATGTTGTCGTCGGGTCGTTGATTGGGATTTTCGTCGGAGAAGCCCTTTAGAAAAGGGCTTCAGCGAAACCCTTTCTTAAAAAGAAAGCGTTTTATCGGAAAGAACTTGTTCTTTTCTACTTTAGCTCTTCCGCTAGAGCGAAGCCCTCTTAAGAAG
>WALA01000025.1 GCA_015523085.1 Candidatus Aenigmatarchaeota archaeon | reverse complement strand
TACCGGCTGCCGAGGAAAAGAGGATACCACTCTTCGTCATAAATACTGGCCAGCACTTCGACCAGATTCTCGGCTACGGACTGAAAGAATTTGGCATAGACAAAAAAATTGCGTTCAACATGAACATACGCGGCGACCTGCTTCAAAAATCATACGAACTCATTTCGAAGGCAGGGTGGATATCGCGCTACTTGAAAAAGAGATACCCGAATAAAAAAGTCATTCCCATAGTTCACGGGGACACGCTCGTTGCGGGGATGTTTCCGATAGGTTGGGCCTTCGGGCGGAACGAGTTCGTCGCTCAAAATGAATCCGGCTTGCGCTCAATGTACCCGAAAGTGGATTACCAAAAAATAATCTCGACTATGGACTTTGGTTCGTTCATAGATGGTCAGTGGAACGGCCACTGGGACATTCTTAGGAACGAGCCCTTCCCTGAGCAGGTGGATACGTTCATAGCGGGGGCGTTGTCCAAATTCCATTTCGCTCCTCGCCCGATTAACAAGGAGCACCTTCTCCGCGAGGGATATCCCGAGAAGGACATATTCGTTGTCGGAAATTCAATAGTCGATGCGCTTGAGCTCAAGAAAAAAGAGCCGGTCTCGCAGAGCGTCTTTGACGTTTATCCGGAGCTCGAAAAGCACGATGATTGGATTCGCGTGGACTTCCACAGGCGCGGAAACCTCACGGGTTCGAGATTCGCCGCAATGTTAGGCGGAGTGATGGACCTCGTTCGCGAGGGTTACAATGTCGTTTTCATAGAGATGAACGCAACGAGGGAGGCGCTCATAAAGCACGACCTTCGCGACAAACTCGTTTCAATGGCCGAGAAATATGACAACTTCGTATTCACGGGATTGTGGCCACAGTACGCTCACGTGGTAGAATTTCTCGAGTCCGGAAGGTGCTTCGCCGAGCTCACGGACAGTGGTTCAATGCAGGAGGAGCTCAATGAGTTGCAAAAGCCACTATGTCTCACCGCGCGCTTCAACACCGACCGCCCGGAGACAATCTTCAATGCGCACACAAACTTGCTTGTCCCTCCCATAACGCGCGACTTCGTCTTCGGTATGGTTGATTACATTTACAAAAACCCCGAAGTGAGGTCAAAGATGAAGAACGGAAAGAAGCTCTACGGGCGCGATGTGGGGCGGAGGATAATGACAGTGTTCAAGAAGCTCATAGACGACGGACTGTACACGTTTGATTGGGCTCACGAGGCGATTGGATTTCCGCACGAAAGCGACGATTTCAAATTCCTCTGATTATATCGATGTTTTGTTGTACTGAAGCGTGGCGCATAGAAAGCTTGAGATATACATTGAATAAAGATGGTTATCCGGCACTATGCTGTCTGTGAAGTTGCTTTCTATTATAACTTTCTCGGTGTTTCCAGCGCAAAGATCGGGCGTTACAAGGCGAACGTACTTTTTCGGCTGAATGTAATCGCAACTTTGACCGTACGGGTCCTTGAAATTGTTCAACTTTCCGTAGAATTTTTTGTCCGCATACACGCTTATTTGATTGCATTTGACCGTTTTTGTTCCATTGTTGTACACGAGAAGCACGCACGAGCCGTTCACGCAACCGCCGAAATCGATTATCACGGGTTTCGATATGTTCGGGTAGATAAGAACCGTTTTCTCCGGCTTGTTTGCGACTATGAGCATCAACACGAGCAGCACGAGTATTATTACTCCCTCAATGTCTATTTTCATTTCTCCACCGCCTTGAAACTATTACAAACAGTTGAACTATTGCCATCAAACTCAGAAGGCCGTTGACTATGGCAAACGGAAGGTCGCGTATGTCGAGAGCGTGGACGAACAAAAGAACCGACCCAATCAGATAGAGAAGAACGAACTTCACGTCAAGGCCGCGTATGTCCTTCGAGATTATCGTGCGCTCTATTTCAGGTATCCATGATATTGCGATGACTATGGCCCCTATGAGTCCGAAATTCATTGAAACACCAAATATATATTGATTCAATTTATATAAATTGAATACAAGAATCAATTGGTGGTCCCATGTCGCGCGAAAAGGATGCTGAAAAAATAAAACTCTTGAAAATGGAACGTGAGCTCAGCAAAATGAAAGAGGAGGTAGCGTTGCTTGAAGGACGCCTGTCATCACTTCAAGGCGATGCGCGCAAAGAGGCCGAAAAACTGTTAAAGGAGAAGAAAATCGAATTAGCGGTCCTGAGAAATGGCATAGCCCGCGAAAAAATTAAGATATCAAAAATGGACTGACTTTGATATTTTGTCGACTTTCGCGTTTGTTGCGCGCTTTATTTCCTCAATGCTTATTTTCAAAAGGGAACGTTCGCTTCCTCCGCCGCAGTAAACCACACCATCAAGGCCTTTGTCAATGACGACGTTTTTTATTTTCGTTCCCACAGGCGGAACTGTGCCGACTTTGTAC
>WALA01000024.1 GCA_015523085.1 Candidatus Aenigmatarchaeota archaeon | reverse complement strand
GTTCAATATACAGGACCTCGACGCTGTTATCGTCTCACACGCTCACATGGACCACTGCGGAATGGTTCCGTACCTGTACGAGTACGGCTACACAGGGCCCGTGTACTGCACGGCGCCGACGCGCGATATAATGGTTCTTCTTCAGCTCGATTACATTCAGATATTCCAGCGCGAGAACAAAAAGCCGCCGTACACATCAAAGGGCATAGAGAATATGATAAAGCACTGCATAGTGCTGAACTACGGTGAGGTCACGGACATCGCACCGGACGTCCGCCTCACGCTGGAAAACGCCGGTCACATACTCGGCTCGAGCTCCGTTCACCTTAACATAGGCAACGGCACGTTCAACCTGCTTTACAGCGGCGACATAAAATTCTCAAAGACAAAGCTCTTCGACCCGGCATCGACGAATTACGCCCGCGTCGAAGGCCTCGTGATAGAGTCCACGTACGGAGGCGATGATGACTTCCAGCCAAAGCGTTCCGAGGCCGAGAAGAAACTCATGGAAATTGTCGAACGCACGAAAAAGCGCGGTGGGAAAGTGCTCATACCCGCGTTTGCCGTCGGACGCTCGCAGGAGGTCGCGCTCGTGCTTGCTGAGAACAAGGTGGACATCCCTGTCATACTCGATGGAATGATATGGGATGCAACGGCCATACACACGGTTTATCCGGAGTTTATGTCGAAGCGCGTTCAAAATCTCATACTCAAGAAGCAGGAGAATCCGTTCCTCTACGAGAAGTTCCGTGGAATAGGGTCGCAGAAGGAGCGCCAAGAGGTTCTCGACTCGGATGAGCCAATGGTCATAATATCTACATCCGGCATGCTCAACGGAGGGCCCATAATGGAGTACCTGAAGCGCTTTGGTTCGGACGAAAGAAACACGCTCGTCTTCGTCGGATACCAGGCCGAGGGAACCATGGGGCGCCGCATACAGAAGGGATGGAAAAAAGTTCCCATTGAGGGAAAGAACGGTGTCACCACGCTCGAATTGAAGCTCGACGTCGAGACGATAGACGGGTTCTCAGGACATGCGGACAGGAATGAGCTCATCCACTACGTCAAAAGCTTGAAGGCGACACCAAAGAGAATTGTCGTCGACCACGGTGAGAAGTCAAAAACAATAGCGCTTGCCAAGGCCCTTCACAAAAGTGTCGGAACTGAGACCATATCGCCGAGAAACCTTGAAGTCATCCGCTTCAAATAAAGATTTAAAAACATTTGCGGAATTATTTTAAGAATTGGAAGGTGTTTATGATGGCAAAGAAAAAAATCGAAGGTCATGGGAAATTTGGCTCGAGGTACGGAAAGAAGATACGTGAGCGGGCGCTGAAAGTCGAGAAGAAAGCGAAGAAGCTTTACAAATGCCCCAACTGCTCGCGTGTAGCCGTCAAAAGATTGTCAAACGGCGTGTGGCAGTGCCAGAAGTGCGGAAAGAAATTCGCATCCGGAGCGTTCGAGTTTAAGGTCGACTGATGGTGGTGTTTATGTATAAATGCGCAAAATGCGGAAAGGAGATAGAAGAGCTCTACAAAGTCAGATGTCCATACTGCGGATACAGGATAATCTTCAAGGAGCGCCCGGAGTTCGAGAAGAGCGTCCGAGCGGTGTGATTTTTTCTTCATAATGAAATCCAAATTAATCATCGAAATGCAATTTCCAAACATAGACAAAATACTTGGAAACGAGGAGTCGAAGAAATTCAAGTCAAGCGCGCACGTGGAAGGAAAGAACGTCGTCATTGACATAGACGCGGCGGACATCGCCGGTCTTCAGGCGGCCGTCAATTCCTACATAAACAAAATAAAGATTGTCAAGAGCGTTTCGGGCATAAAAAGAATTTAAAGATGCCGAGAAAGTTAGATTGGGTGATATGATGAGCAACGATGTGTACAATTATCAAATTTACGTTCAAAACCTGCAAAATGTTCTCGTGCAAAAGCAGACGCTTCAAATCCAGCTCGAGGAGATAACGCAGACAATTGAAGAGCTCGAGAAATACGACAAGGACAAGGTATACAAGTCCGTCGGGCCGGTTCTCATAGAGAAACCCAAGGACGAGGTGATGAAGGACCTCGTGGACACGAAGGAGGAGCTCACCGTGAAGATAAAATCGATGGAGAAACAGGAGGAGCTCCTGAAGAAGAAAATAGACGAATTGAAGAAAAAGCTCAACTCTTCTCAAGGAAGCGCGTGAGGTGGTCGCATGGACAAGCTTGAAAGCGTAATTCAAATGCTAGAAGACATCACGAACGACCGAACCGTTCCCAAGAACGTCCGCTCGGAGATAGAAAATGCCATAAACACGCTGAGATCCAACAAGTTCGAGCGCATAGTGAAGATAAACACGGCCATATCCATACTCGATGAGATTTCGACGGATAGCAACATACCGATGTACGCGAGAACTCAGATATGGAACATACTCATGTTGATGGAGCAGTTGTCAAAGGAGAAGAAATAAATATTTATATATTCGATGGCAATATATATTAAGAGGTGATAATTTTGGGGATCTTCAACCTAGGGAAAAAAGAAGAAGAGAACAACGAAGAGGAGTACGTGGAGCTCGACTTTAACTCCAATGAGGAAGCAGGAAAGGTGTACATAAAAGTCGAGAAGATGGAAGGATACGCCGATTCAGAAAAAGTTCAGAGAGACGTTCGTGATGGTTATATAGTTCTCGTTGACATAAAGGAGCTCAAGGAGAAGGACATAAATGAGCTCAAGCGCGCCATAACGAGGATAAGGAAAACGTGCGTTGCTATCAACGGGGACATCGCAGGCGTTGGCGAGGATTGGATAATTGTCACGCCTGACTTCGCGAGAGTTTACCGCGAGCAAAATGAAGATCAAAGCGAAGAGGAGAAGTAAAACTTGTTCATCTCCTTTGCAAGCTCTTTTGTTTCTTTTATGAATTTCCAAAATTTTTCTCCGCTTAAAATTTTCATTCTTGACAGTCCCTTGGCAACGTGCTTTGGAAGGGCTGACTTGTCAAGCGAGCGGATGACACTTTCGGGCGTCCGAAACTCGCGCTTCGTTTCCGCGTACCATCTGTCCCCCTTTATGTAAATGTTGGCGCCCTCGTGCTTTTCGAGAAAGCGCCTTGAATGCTCCTTTGAATAAACGAAAGGCCCTTCCCGTATGTCCAGTGGCGGCAGTTTCTCGTGAATGAGCTCAAAAATCATTGCAAATTTTTCATCGTCCGCCCACGAAAACGTTCGGACCACGCCAAAATCGCGCAGCTTCTTCGAAATGTGCGACGATGCCTTTCTCATCTGAGGATAAAGGGTGTCGTCGACCGAGTCGTCCCGTGGCGCGACAATCGCGATGAGCTTCGTTCCCCGTGACTTCAATGCGCTTATTTTTATGGGCTTCCACGAAAAGAAGAAATAGCTTTCACTCGGATTTTTCACAAACTTCCTTGCGAACGTCTTGATTATGTAGAAATTCTGAGCACTCAATGCGGCGGACGCGTTTCTGAATTTGTCCACCGGGTCTATCACGATGAGCGCGCTTCTCGGAATTCTTCTTGGTATTCTTCCCCCCCAAAAATTTTCCACGTCAACGACATCGCCGAAATTTGCAGACGAGAAAAACTTCATAACGCCCATGAATGATTTGAACTTTATGACAAGGAGCTCAAGTATGTATCCCGATATGCCTTCGGTCTTGACGTCAGAGCCGTAAACACCGAGCGATTTGAAAAGCTTTTTCAACAGGCGGACATCGTCGCGTTGCTTGTCGTTCAAATGCTCGATGACGTAAGCCGTGTGAAGCGGCGAACGGTCCACCGCGGATTTTATCTTGTCACCGAACTTCATTTCGTAGCACGGAACTATGTCGATGTTGAAACCATCTATAACGCCGCGTACGTACGGATGCTCGGCGTATTTTATTGTCCATGACCCGCCGAGCTCATCGACAATTTCCTTTCCGACTTTCAAGCCGATTTTCTCGAGGTCGCCACGGTCCAGCGATTTTGGAAAAACTATGAACAAGTCGACGTCGTACTTTTCACGTATCCAAGTTCCCTTGCCAAGCGAACCGCACACCATTGGGACGCCGCCGTACTTCTCCGACTTTATTTTGGCGACCTCCTTGAGCTCAAGCAAGAATCCATCAACCTTCTCAATGTCCTTCTTCGTCGGCTTTATTTTTGAAAGCACGCGCTCAAACATAAAAATAATTGGTTTCATCATATAAAAAGTTGAAACGGTTTCGTTTTTAATGTTATCGAGCAAAACTAATTCATGGAATACGTGAACCACAGGTGGATCAACGACGGAACGCTTGAAAAACGCGATTATCAAGTTTCAATTGCAAAGAACTGTCTGAACGAAAACACGCTCGTTGTGCTTCCGACGGGACTCGGGAAGACGCCGATAGCCGCTCTGGTCAGCGCATTCCGCCTCGAGAAGGACATGTACGGGAAAATTCTCTTTCTCGCTCCAACAAAGCCGCTCGTGGAGCAGCACAGAAATTTCTTCTTGAAGGTGCTGAAGATAGGGCCGAGCGAAATCTCATCCGTCACGGGAAAGATAAAGCC
>WALA01000023.1 GCA_015523085.1 Candidatus Aenigmatarchaeota archaeon | reverse complement strand
CTCTCCAAGCGTGCGGAGGACCCGAAGTACGTCAAGAAGCACCACATCCAGATAGATTCCGAATACTATATTAATAATCAACTCCTGCCGCCAATCGAGCGAATCTTCGAATCCATGGGCATAAGCCGGGATGAGCTCCTTGGGCACGGGCGCCAGGTGAATATGTTTGACATAATAAACAAAAAGAAGAGGAAATTAAATCATACGATAAACGTCGAATTCAACAAGAATGATCGGGAAAGTGGAGACCCCAACAATAAACGCGCAAACAAGGACAGTCAACAGAGCGCAAAGGAAGAGACCAAGCTCGACGGCTGGGAAGAGTTCGTTTGCTCCAAGTGCGGAAAGTCGTTCAGGCGCATGCCCTTGTCCGGGCGGTGCGATGTTTGCGGCGGTGAAGTAATCATAGTGTCGCATGGCAGCGCGGGTAAGGTAACGCGCCAAAACGTGAATGTCGATTGAATGTTCACATGAGCTTATTCTGATGATTCCACAGGAAGCGGAGGGGTGGCTTGTTCCATAGGAAATAAGGGGGTAACGTGAACGTTGCGAAACGCGTGAAATTAGACAGATGACGTTGTGAAGATAGCGTGAACGTTTTTTGGGCGCGTCCTTTTCAGATGAACTTTGCCATGAAATAAATGAGCGTCGGTACTATGACTACACCGAGCAAGTTGCTTTGCTTCACGCCCTTTTTGATGGCCATTATTCCAAGTGAAGTTGACGTGAACAAGACGAGAAGGCCGAAAGTTCCACAGGTGACGAATGTGACTGCGACTATGAACGCCACGACGGCGCGGTTCAAAATGGCGTATTTTATCTTCGACGCTCCCCTGACGACGAGCTTTGCGAGAAGGAGCGCCACGGCCGAACCGATGGCCACGGAGACAAGGGCGAGCGCAAACATAATCACGGCGTCTTCGAGTGTGCTGACGCTCAAGTACTGGGCAACTCCCGTTCTGACCTTCCCTATGAAGTAAAGCGCTGCCATGGAAAATATTACGTTGGATGTCGTAATGGCGCCGAGTGCGGTGAGGAAGTCACCCTTCAACCTCGAAGCCACGAACGCCGCCTGACTTGCGCCCACACCGGGGATGAAGCCCGTGATCATGCCGAGAATCGAGCCGACGACACCCGATTTCATTTCGACATTTGACGGCATAAATTCAACCTCTTCCGTCTGCGGTGGAATACTTGTTCCTGAAAGGAGTAATCGGCTCAGCCCGAACATTCCAGACAGCGCCGGGAGCAGCGCTTCGTGCGACGCGAGCCCGATGACACCGGAGAAAACGAAGCAAAACGCGGCGAACTGGACGTTGTTCTCAGACAGGAGAACGGCGGCAACGACGATCACAAGTATTATGGGTATGGCGAGCTCAACCTCGTAGTAAGCGCGCGATATCAGCCACGCCAGCGGAACGAGCGGAATTGCGAGCAATCCCGATAGCGCGCTGCCAATTATCGTCCGACGAACGGCATCGTAGGCGCGGCCTTTCATGAGAAGGGCGTGCCCCGGAAGGACGGACATCTCATTTCCGACTTCCGGCGCGCCAAAAATTATGGAGGGTATGGTGTTGATTATGGAGTTTATGACCGCGAGAGGAACGAGAAAGTACATGCTGCCACTTTCGGCAATGAACGACACGAAATTCGGATGCACGCCTGGGAGAAGACCGGCTACCACGCCGAAAACGCTTCCGTACAAAAAGTCAAAGGCGCTCATACTTTTCTCGATGCGTATATTGAGAAAACACCCACCGCAAACTTAAAAATCAGGTAGATGTACGTAAATACGATGAACAACGTAATTTTCATGCCGTACTTCAAGGACACGTACACGAACGACTGAAATATTAGAAACGAGTAAATGGCGTCTATTATTATGACAATTCCGAGCAAGAGCAGGAAAACAGACAAATAATCAGGCAAATGATTGCGCGCTTTCTTCCTCATTCAATCACCCAATTCCTCCTTCTTGAGCTCAATTATGGCGCGCGCTATGTCGTTGTTGAGCTCCTTGAGCTTTTTCACGACATCGTCCTTCGAGCGCCCTGTCTTCTCCATGACGAGCTTCACGTCCTCATCGCGGACGCGCGGCTCCACGGATTCGTTGCCCGTTATTTGATACGTGCGCCTTCCCATTATGTCGGCGACCATGACCTCGGGATTTGTGATTATAATATTGTTTTCCTCCGTCTCTATCGTGACTTTTATCGCCTTGATGGTCTCCGTTTGTATGTTCATTCTCTTCATGAGCTTTTCGAGCTTTTTCGGGTCCACATTTCCAAACATAACATTAATAGAACGCAAACGTTTAAATTACTTGATGAGAAAGGTGGGAAAAAAGAAAGGAAGAGGTTGTAGAGGGAACTTGTTTCTGTGACCACACCCCTTCCTTGATAATTATGTGGGGTTTAAACTTTTTAAAGTTAACTTTTGGGAAAGCCAAAAACGTTTATTGTCGATTTACAAGGTCCTCGATGATGTCCCTGAACGCCGGCCTTGATATGAGAACGCTTACGAGAATGCCTATTATGCTGACTATGGCGAATCCCTTGAGGGCGCCGAAACCGACGAAAATGAGCGGAACCATGGCCGCGACAGTCGTCCCAGCCGAGCCGAATATGACCATGAACGCGCGCTTTATCCTCTGCTTCAAGGAGAGCTCCTCGTGCTTCTCCTCGGCCTCGTCAATTATCATGATCTGGTCGTCGACGCTCGTTCCTATGGCCGCTATGAGGCCTGCTATCGCAGAAAGGTCGATTGTCTGCCCTATGAGTGCCGCCACTCCAAGCGTGATTATGATTTCGGAAAGTGACGACACAAGGACGGGCAAGACAACCTTCGGATCTCTGTATCGTATAAGTATCATCAATGACACGACTGTGAATGCGATTAATCCGGCAATTGCCGATTGTTTTAAGAATTTGTAGCCGAGCTTTGGCGATATCTCGTCCATGGAGACGATGTGAATGCTCACCGGGAGCGAACCTGAGCTCAGTATGGCCTGCAGGCGGCGCATGTTGTTTATTGCGTCCTCCTGAGTCTTGCCGTAGCCGGTTATGGACGGAGTTGTGACGACCTTGCCCTTGAGACCCGCGGAAATCTGCAACGAGTCCATGAGCTTTCCATCCAGGTAGAAGTATATCTTCGAGCTTAGATAGCCCTCGCCCTGAGGTGTCGGAACGACGTTGAGGTTCTTCGTGACCTTTGCGAACTTCTGAGCCGCTTCGTTTGATATGAGGATTGAGAAGCTGAACCTGTATCCATTGTCCTGGGCGCGCACGCCTGCGTGCTGCGGGTCGGTGTAAACGTGCTTTATGTCCTCACCCGTGAAGACGTGGGTGTCGAGGTTTATGTAATCACCCGTCACGTTCCTCAAAGACACGGGGATTCCATCGACGATTGCCGTTCCATTTAGCGGCTTATTGTCTATGTAGACGCTTCCGTTCACGAGGCGCACGACGTGCTTTGAGTCGAACACGAAAGAGGAACCGTCCTTGACCTTTATCGGAACGATGGCTTCGAACTTTCCCTGGCTGTTGAGCAATGAAGCGATCATTTGCTTCGTCCCAGCGGCCATCTCGATTTCCACGAATTTCTTGTCGCCGCTGTAAATTGGACGTATGCTCACCTGCTTGAGGCCGTACGTGTTTATGCGGAGCTCAAGCGTCTTTATCATTCTCTGGAGGGCATCGTCACTTATGCTCTCGTCCGGCGCTATTATGGCGCGCACACCGCCTTCTATGTCGAGGCCGAATCGGAGCTTCGTTCTCTTGACTGGGCCGACGTCTATTCCGAGCGTTCCATTGACGTTCGGGTAGAACGTTCCGTGGTCCGTCTTTAGGACGCTCACGGTTCCGTTGAACGTCTTGAGGAGCTCAGGCGTCGCCTTGATGCCGTTTATTGAATAAATTATATAACCGGGCTTTATCAGGTCAGCGAGCGACGAGTTCTGAGAAACATACAGGACGTCAACTCCTCGCGTGTTGAGCTTGAACCCGAGGAAGAATATGGATATGAGTATTATTGCGAGCCAAATTTTCACGGTTGTGTGCTTGAGGAACTTCATTGTGAACACCTTAAATTACTTCTTTCTTCTCGACCCACTTCTTGATGATGCCCGCGTTCATGACCCACGTGTTCATCGTGTCGACCACGAGTCCGATGACGAGCGTTATGGATATGCCGCGTATGACAGGGGACGCCGTGAAAAGGTACATCACGAGGAGCGCTGCAAACGACGTTCCTGACGTCATTATACCCGTTCTGAACGCCTCGTAAATGCGCTCTTCCATCGCCTTGGACGACTTGAGGACCTTCGTCGTGAGCAAGACGTCCGTGTCGACGGAGTAACCTATGAGCATCAGGAGCGCGCCTATTATGGCTATCGAGACGCGTATGCCGAGAATGTCGAGCAACGCAACTGTTATTATGACGTCCGAAATCGCGGAGAGTATGACGGCGCCACTTGGCACCGCGGACTTGAACATTATGAACACGACAATTGCCATGAGTATGAACGAGACGATTATCGCGACTTCCGCCTGCTTCCAGAACATATAACTCACGGTGGGACCGACGGTCTCGACGCTGTAATCATCGGGCTTTATGGCGTCTATGAGGATGGTCTCGTTGTAGTTCTGCGGGAGCTCAATGACGTAGAATCCGTGGCCGCCGACAGAACGGATGTTGAAGTCGGATGCGTGTTCCGAGACGATTTTCTCGAGCTCGGAGTAGGTCAAGTTCGTCGTGACGGAGAGCATCTTGCCCCCCTTGAGGTCTATGTCGCGGTTGACCATGCTTCCCGTGGCGGACGCGTTGTAGAAGAGATAGCCGATTGCCAACACCAATATCGCTATCGGTATCCAATAGTGCCTGTCAACGCGCTTGAAGTAATGCTTGAAATAATTTTTTATCATCATAAAATCATCTTCGATAAACTTTTAAAACCTATCAGAAGGCGCT
>WALA01000022.1 GCA_015523085.1 Candidatus Aenigmatarchaeota archaeon | reverse complement strand
GCCACGCCCAGGCCCACACAACGGCCTCGAACGCTCGAACGAGGTCTCCCTTTTCATAGAAGTAGTCCGTGTCGCTCTCGTACGCGCGTATATTATTTATAAATTCTTCGTTTCCACTGACACTTTTCATCTCGGACGCCAGCTTTCCTTTCCACTTTTTAATCTCCTGACTCAACCTTTCGTCCGTGCTCATTCGAACATCTCCAACGCTTCCTTCTCCTTGAAATGAAGGCGGCCGGGAACGATGACGACGAACGGGGCATTCGCAGACGCATTGGAAAGTTTTCCGTAAAAAATCTTTGACTTTCCACCGAGCTCCGAACACACGACAACACTTTCAAAAATGCCATCGCGGTCAATCGACATCAGGAATTCCTTGGCTTTGTCGAACGTGAAATTGTTGACATCGAATAGCACGAGCGTATGAAGACCGTTCGATTTGTTCTTGAGAATCTCGTCGTAAAATGAAGTGGGCCGGAAGTTTTCTTGCGGCTTCGGAACGGATACAGTTTTTCCAAATTTGTAGAGTTGGAGACCCGTCTCCGCGATGGCGGTGAATATTGACGAAGCATGCACAACGCGCGTCTCGATTCCCACCTTCTTTGCCTCTATGAGGAGTTCAAAATGCGTTGTAGCGGACAGCGGATCGCCGACGACGAAGAGTCCGACGCTGAGCTCTTTCGCCCTTTCTATTAGAAAATTTGATTCCACTTCGTTTCGGGAAAGTGTGCGCACCTTTTTCCCAACGAGTTTCTCAAGATTTTCCAGTGATCCGTGCCAGACGTTCGTGTACGTTTCTATGTAAAGCTCGTCGCACGACTTCGCTTCGTCAACCCCTCGCACGCTTATATCGCGCTCGTCGTAAAGGCCAAGACCTATGAGTTTCAGCATTTACTCACCAAGAACTTTTTCACGGCGTTTGCCGCGATTATTCCGGTTTTGCTTGGCAAACAGTGACCGGACATCTCGACAATGTCCATGCTGGACGCCCGCTTCCCTACTGTTTCAATTACTTTGAAGAGCTCCGCCGGAGTTATTCCGTTCGGCTCTGGAAGACCCGTGGTGACGTACTGCATGTCAAGGACGTCGACGTCGAGCGTTATGTGAACCGGGCGTTTCAACCTTCCGACACGGCTTTTCAAATTTTTCAACGTTGTTTTCGTTTTCCTTCCTACGAATGAGCGGACGCCGTATTGAATCACATCTACTCCGAGCTCACGAGCCCTCTTTGCCCACGTTGTGTGGGAGTACTTGTTTCCCATGTAATCGTCGCGCATGTCATCGTGTGCGTCAAGGTCTATTATGGACTTCACGTTAAGTGCCTCGATGACGGGAAGTGTGATGAGATGCTCACCGCCTATGAATATCAGCGTCGCGCGCTTGTTGAGCTCCCTTACGTCTTTCACCGTTTGAATTATCCTCTGCCGTGTGAGCTCATAGCTTCCGGGCACCACTTCAATGTCCCCAATGTCCACCATCTTCAAGTCAAACACATTCTTACCGCCGTCGCGCCCCTCGATCAATTTCATCGATTCCCTGAAAAGTGTCGGCCCGTAAATGCTCGGGGAGCTCACACTCGTCGATGAGAATGGAACACCTATGAATATGACGTCCGCTTCATCGACCCGGTATTCGTACGGTATGAACGACTTTGATACGTACACGAAGTTATTCACATCATTCATTTTCATCACTATAAACAGTTTGGAGCAATTTTTTTATTGCTTTTGCCTTCTTCTCGCCGATTCCTGGAACTTTCTTGAGCTCCTCCTCAGATGCCGTGAATACGCGCTCGGGCGTCTTGAATTTTTTAAGGAGTGTTGCTGACATTTTTGAATTGACAAACGGAAGTCCGGCCACCAAAAACTTTTGCGCGTCGTATATGGTTTTCGACTTCTTCCTCCCTCGTATGGACACAGTCCGCTTGAGATCCTCCTGTTCGCGCTTTGCTATCGTGAAAATCATGCCGGCTGTGTCGTCCTCATCGTCTGTGAAAACCAACGGTATCCCAAAGTCAATTATTACGGACGACATCGCCCCTCTTATTGAGTTCCGATTGACTTTGCCAAAGTACCTCCTGCCTTCTATGATTATTACCGGATTTTGGAAGTTGTTTCTGAGCTCAGACGCCTGCCTGAAAAGCCGTCCATCGAAGATGCTGTTCACAAAATCTTGGTATGTTTTCCTCTCTATGCCAACGCGGTCGCTCGCTATGAAGTCGCCGACCTTTAGATTTGATTCCTTCACAGAGCAATCGTAATTGCGCAAGTGGCGTATTATCGCCCGCTCTCTGTAATCCGCGACGACTTTCACCTTCGAATCCAAAAACGTCTGCCCCATTCAACCACCGATGAATTCCTTCAAGTTCTTTGAGCCGAACTCCTTTATTATTTTGTTCATTTTCTTCTCTTTCCTCCGCGAAACCCAGTAGTACGACTCGTCAAGCGTCCCCTCTGTTATGAGCGTTATGACCTTCCCCTCGCGGTGGCGTCCCGTTCTTCCACGGCGCTGTATCGTGCGCACGGCCGATGGAACGGGCTCGTAAAAAACGACAACATCGACTTCCGGTATGTCGAGACCCTCCTCACCGACGCTTGTCGCGATGAGCACGTTGTACACGTCTATCTTGAAATCCCGTATGACGTCTATTTGCTCCTTCTGCTTCATTCCGCGCGCCTGCCCTATGAAGAGTGACGGCTTGCAACCATCGAGCTCTTTCAATCTTTTCAGGAGCACTTCTCCGGTTGAGCGGTATTGGGTGAATATTATCATCTTCTTTCCCTCGCGGAGCTCGTTTGACACGATTTCAACGACCTTTTCGACCTTCGGATGCTCTTCGCCCTCGTTGATGAGCTCGAGTGTCAGTCGCATGGCGTTCTTGAATCTGTCGTCGCTGAGCATTCTCTTCACTGATTTCGAATCTTGATTGAGAAGTGAGTCGAAGTACTTTTTCAGCCCGTGAAGCGTCTGCGTTCCAAGAAGCGTCAGGCAGTAATCGATTTTTATAACTTCGGCGATGACGGACACGTACATGTACGCCTTGTTCGATGACAAGCGCTTTTGAAGGTTGATGAGCTCGGTCTTCGTCACATTCGAACGGTGTATGACGCCCCACTTTCTCAGTCGCGATATCCTGTCCGACTTTATCTCTTCGAGATACGCCTTTATTTTTTTCATTGGTTCGGTAAGCTGAACTTTTACCCATTCGAGCGTTCTCTCGTGCATGTACTTTTTTACGTCTTCATCTTCCTCCGTGCGCGACTGAACGTTCTTTATGAAGAGCTGCTTCTTTATCTCATTCACCTTGGAGTAATTTCCTCCCGGCGATGCCGTCAATCCGAGTATGAGCGGACTCCTTGACGATTCCATGTACTTCTTTGCAATGTATGTGTAGGCGTAGTTTCCCACGGACCTGTGCGCCTCGTCGACGATGAGGAGTATGAAATCCTTCAAGTTTATGCGCCCGGTCTTTATGTCGTTTTCAATCGTTTGCGGGGTTGCTATCACGACATCGGATGATTTGTAAATCTTCTCGCGCTCCTCCGGCTTTATC